>CABURF010000132.1 GCA_902493755.1 uncultured Coriobacteriia bacterium | reverse complement strand
GACAAAGCAAATTACTGAGCGCCTGCCGCCTTTGGTGCTTCCTCGGGCATCTTTACATCGGGCTTGCCGAGCACGGCAAGCAGAACGATGGAAACGAGGCAGATGATGCCAGCGGCAACGAAGGCAGGGAAATACGAACCCGTCGACATAAAGATGTTCGCCGCCACCATCGGACCCAGGATGCCTGCAGGCAAATCGGCCGTGGCGATGAGGCCAACGTTATCTCCGCCGTATTTCGGCCCGAAGTACTCCGTCATCGTCGACACGGCGAGAGGGATGGAGCCGCCGAAACCCAGACCCATAACGACAGCGCCGATAGAGGTGCCGACAAACGGATCCATGAGCGTAGGCAGATAGGCAATGAGCAGTAGGCCAATGCCCATGAGCAACGCGTCGACCACCATGATGACGCGCTTGCCCAGCTTATCGCCGACCAAGCCCACAAGCGGACGACCTACACCGTTGAACACGCTGTAGAAACCCATCGCCGACACGGCCAGAGCCGCGGGCATGCCGCAGGAAATACCGTAGGGCGCGATACAGGACAGGACCATGAAGCCGGCGAAGTGCATGGCCACGTACCATACCCAGAACACCCAGAACTTCCACGACTTGAGCGTCTCCTTGCGGGTGTAGCCCCACTGGACCGCATCGGATTGATGCTTTGGCGTCCAGCCCTCCGGCTTGTATCCCACAGGCGCCACCTTGAGGAATGACCCCAAGATGATGACCAGAACAAGTACGCATAGGGCCAACACGCGAAATGCCCAGCGCCAACCGAGCATGGCAATGATCATGTTTGCCAGGCCGCCGAGAATGAAGCTCGAGAAGCCAAAACCCATGACAATGACGCCCGATGCAAATGCCGGTTTATCCGGGAACCATTGCATGGCAATCATCAGCGTGTTGTTCAGGCAGCAACCGATGGGGTAGCCGCAAATCGCACCTAGGGAAATGTAGAGCCAGAGCAGCGAATTTGTGAACGAAGTCGCAAGAAAGCCAATGAAGAGCAGCACTCCCATGATGAGAACGGCCTTCTTCTTGCCAAGCTTCTTTCCAACGGCAGATCCTGTAGCTTGGCCGATGGTAAAGCAGACGAGCATGACCGTGAATGTAACGGCAGTCTCGGTACGATTCCACCCGAATTCGGCCTCAAGTGGAACCACGAAGATGGACCATGCGTAAATCAAACCCAAAACGAGCATGATCAAACATGCGATGACCAAATATCCATAACGTTTTCCAGCCATGTACCTCCTCCTTTTCTTAGATACTCGAAATCGTTTTGCTCAGTACTTGCGGGAACTTTGATTACAGGAACCTCATGTGGGCCCCCGCTATCTCTCGTCTCTCATTCACGAGACGCTGAGGGATTCGGACACCTAAGAGGCAGTGGGGGGCTGCGGAGGGTTCGGTGCACCAGAGACAGCAGGGGCCTGTGGGGATGTGGGCGTGGGAGCCTGTGGCGATGCAGGCATCTGCGCCCTGAGTGCGGCATCTTCTTGTTCGGCTGTCGGAAGCTCGGCATGGCATTTCGGGCATTCTTTTGGCCTGAAGCCAGCTACGATGGGAATGCGATTTCCGCATTCAGGGCATATGATTGGCTTGGCGACATCACCGGGTCTAAAACACATCTTTCTTCTCTCCAATCTTTTGATCTTAAAGTTCCAGGCCACAGGCCAAGGACACTTGGCCTTAGATGGCATAGCAACAAATGCTTAGAACACCTTGTTCCTTGTTTCGGGTCCGAGGATGACGACGAGAATCGCCGCGATGAAGACGAGGACCGCCGCATAGATAAATGTGGGTTCCGGGGCACCCGTAGTAGTCATAACGAAGGCCATGATGGGAGCACCCAAAATGGAGCCGAAACGACCGCCAGCAGAACTAAGTCCGTTTCCTGATGCACGCAATGCCGTTGAGAACAGTTCGGGCATATAGACGAGGAAGCACATCGCCACGGCGTACTTACCCATGTTGTATAGGAAACCGACAATTACGATCATGATTTCCGAATTCGAGAAGCCATACAGGATGCCAAATACGCCACTAAAAACGCAGGCGATCATGCAGGCCCACTTACGACCAATCTTGTTGACACCCCAAGCTGACAGGAAGTAACCCGGAATACCGCCCAATATGCCCATGAGTACGAAAAGCGTTGACGTGGCAACCGTATAGCCCTTCGAGACAAACAGCGTCGTGAGCCATGTGGTGAGGCCGTAGTCAGACTGCTGGGCGCAGAACATGAAGAGAATCGCGAGAATCGTCAACGGAAGCTGCTTGCCCTTGAACAGATCTATGATGCTGACCTTGCCGGTTTGGGGAGGATCGGTGGGGACAACCGGAGCCAACTCCGAGCCTTTGCCCTTTGCTTCAAGAGAGGCGATGGCATGCTTTTCCCAAACATTGGTCATGATGTCGTCAGCCTCTTTAATGCGCCCCTTGGATTCGAGCCACATAGTCGACTCGGGACACACCTTCCAGACGGCGATGAACCAAAGACCGGGAATTGCGCAAATCCAGTAAAGGCCTTGCCAGCCGATATGATTGAGAAGACATGTGACCAAAAGTGCCGCGATTGCCATGCCTATGGGCAAAAACAGCTGATAAAGCGCGACATAGCGCCCTCGCTGCGAGGCTGGCAGGGATTCCGAGATATAGGCGACGGCGACGGGAAACTGCACACCGAGGCCGATGCCGAGAATTGCGCGGAATACGAAAAGTATCTCCAATGTCGGTGAAATTGCGAGACCAATGTTCGCTACGGCCGCCACCACCATGAAAATCATGATAGTTGGCTTGCGGCCAACCTTGTCTGCAAGAGGACCACCAAACAGAGATCCTATCAGCATGCCAATGAAGCAAGTTGACGCATACCAGCCGGCGACATCAGGAGTCATGCCCCAGTATTTGCTCAGAGTGGGAAGCATGTAGCTTGTCATGCCAAGATCGATGGCCTCGCACATCCAACCAATGAACATACAGGCGCAGACCCCTATCGTGAACTTTGAGACAGGAAGCCTGTTCATCCTGTCCGCGACTCTGTAACGCTCCATAAACTCTCTCCTCCTTGTCTAGAATCGTTAATCAGGACATGGCTAAAGGCGGGTGCTCACTCCCTTCTTCCAGCCTTTTTTGGTAGATTCTTTCCCTACAAGAAGCAGTTTATGAGGGTCCTTCTACTGCTGCTAACAGCTCTATCCTGTCGGGCAACAGTAAAATGTTGTAACTGTGACGATAAACACCGCCTGCCCTATTCCGATATCTGCCCCAATCACCACAAGTCACAAGGCTATCGACAGCGAGGCAGAGCAAACGCCATCACAAAGCTCGGCGAGCAGGCGACCTATAATGACCTCAGATGTTGGTTGCCTGTCAGCAGCGCGGAGTTCAAGCACAGAAATCAAGAGGAAAGGTCGTGAGCGCGAGGACATGAGCTGGGTTGGTGCAGCGCTGCTCGCGGCGCTCTTCGCGGGCATAACGTCGATTCTCGCCAAGTGCGGCGTACGGGAGACCGACTCCGATATCGCCACGGGCATACGAACTGCGGTCGTGCTCATCTTTGCCTGGATCGTGGTGTTCGTCACCGGCGCGCAAGGCGGGATAACCCACATCGCTCCCCTGTCGTGGGCGTTTCTCGTCGCTTCGGGGCTCGCGACTGGAGCATCGTGGCTGTGCTACTTCAAGGCGCTTTCCCTCGGTGACGTCAACAAGGTCGTACCCGTGGACAAGTCGAGCACGATCCTGGCCGCGCTCTTCGCGATCGTCCTGCTCGGCGAGACGAGCAACCTCGCGGTCAAACTCGTCTCCATCGCTCTGATCGGCGTGGGCACCTATCTCATGATCGAGAGGAAGGCGGGGCAGGACAGCGGTGACGCACAGCATGGCAGCGCAGGCGGGCATGGATGGCTGTGGTACGCCATCGGAGCCGCGGTGTTCGCGGCGCTCACCTCGATTCTCGCAAAGGTTGGCATCGAGGGCGTCGATTCGAACCTGGCGACCGCGATCCGCACCTGCGTGGTGCTGGCGATGGCGTGGGGCATCGCCGCTGCGCGCGGAAAGCTGCGGGCCGTGCGCGACGTGCGGCCCGGCGAGGCGCTGTTCCTAGTGGCGTCCGGCATCGCGACCGGCGCGTCGTGGCTGTTCTTCTACTACGCCATACAAACCGGCCAGGTGAGCATCGTCGTGCAGATCGACAAGCTCTCGATCGTCGTGTCGATCGCGTTTGCCTGGTTGTTCTTGCACGAGCGGCTATCATGGCGGGCGGGCATTGGGCTCGCACTCATCGTCTGCGGCACGGCGCTCATGACGGCGTTTCCGTAGGGACGGGAGGATGCGAACGCCCTGCGGTTCCTTC
>CABURF010000131.1 GCA_902493755.1 uncultured Coriobacteriia bacterium | reverse complement strand
GCGCTTGACCTCTGTGAGGTCGAACGCAGGGGCATTACCTATACGGCTGACACGCTCGAGGAGCTTACCCAGCGCTACGAGGGCGCACGGCTCTTCTTCATCATGGGCACCGATTCGGCAATTACCTTGCCAGGCTGGAAGCGAGCCGAGGATGTCGCGCGACTGTGCACAATCGTCGTGGCGAAGCGCCCAGGGCAATCCACTGAGCGTGTGCGCGAGGCCCTTGCGACAAGCTCCGTCGACTTCGATGTCATGTATCTCGATGTTCCACAGATTGACGTGTCCTCGACCCAGTTACGCGAGGACGTTGCACGCGGCAGGGACGTGAGCGCTATGATTCCGGCGCTCGTCGAGGCATATATTTCCCAGATGGGCCTATACCGGGGTGATGAGACAGTTGCTCAGGGACGTTGTCTCATTTTCAAATGAGACAACGTCCCTGAGCAACTGTCTCATCACCCCGACCCGCGTATCGAGAGAGAAGGTTTGCGAACGTGAAGGAAGACAAGAAACTACTGAAGCGTGTGACCAAGGCAGTGGACGAGCGCCTGTTGGGCAAGCGTCTTGAGCACGTTCATTCGGTTTCCGAGTGCGCTGCCAAGCTTGCGCGCACATATGGAGCCAACGAATTCGATGCTCGCATTGCGGGGCTGTTGCATGACTGGGACAAGCTGTTGACCGATGACGAATTACCAGCACGTCTTGACGAGTTGGGCATCGAACGTCCCGAAAACATCGAGTATCTGTATCCGGTCTTGCACTCTTTTACGGGCGCTGTCGCCGTCAAACGCGAGTTCTCAGAGCTCAGCGATGACATCATCAGCGCCATTCGCAAGCATACGCTCGGTGATTTCGAAATGAGCGATCTGGACATCATCATCTTCACGGCCGACATGATCGAGCCGCTTCGAAAGACAAAGGGACGTTCGCAGATCAAGCGGCTACGTGAGATGGTAGGCGAGGCTTCGCTCGATGAGCTCTATTTCGAGGCCTATGCAACGACGATGGTTTCGCTTATCGAGCGCAAGCGTTTCATTGATCCGGTTGCGCTCGATATCTGGAATAGCCTGGTTGAGTGCCATCATCCCATCGACAAGTCGCGTCAAGGCGATCCCGACGTCGTCTTGTAATACAATTCGCTATCATTAACGCAAGCAAACTTGCATGTCCGTAAAGGGGGCACGTTGACCGAGCACAGCGCATTCAAGGAGCAGGCACTCGTTGCCGCGCGCGCCATCGACGAGAAGAAGGGCACCGACATAGTCATCCAAGACGTGTCAGGCCTTCTCAACGTCACCGACTACTTCGTAATCTGCACGGCAGCTAACAATCGTCGTGTTGATGCGATTGCCGAGGAAGTCGAGGAGCAGCTCTTCAAGGATTTCGGTATTAAGCCAGCGAGCATCGAGGGCCTCGACGAGAGCGAATGGGTGCTTATGGATTACGGCCCTATCGTCGTGCATATCTTCCAGCCTGGTCCGCGTGACTATTACCGTCTTGAACAGCTTTGGGATGCGGCTCCCACCGTGGATGTTGCGCTTGCGGGTATCGAAGACCCCGTCTACACCGAGCGCATCGCGCGTCTCCTCGAGCGCGCCGAAGGCGCAAGCCAGGACACGGTGGACAAGGACTAGCCCATGGGTGCCAGGACGGTCTGCGCGGCACTCGTCTGCAAGGCGACGTACCATATACTGCGTCTGCTCGGACGGGGTGGCACCTCGTTGCCCGGTAAACTCGCCCTCAAGATTGACCCCGAGTATCTGCACCGCCTGAGTCGTGGCGTGCGCACCATCGTAATCACGGGAACCAACGGAAAGACGACGTCTACGCACATCGTTGCCCAAGCGCTCGAGAACATGGGCGAGCAAGCGTTTTATAATCGTAGTGGCGCAAACCTCATCCAGGGCATCACGACGGAGTTTGCGATCCGCTCGAGTATCACGGGCAAGCCGCGCTATCGGCTCGCTGCCATCGAATGCGACGAGGGGGCGTTGCGGCGCGTATGCAAGCAGCTCGATCCGGACGTGCTCGTGGTCACGAACGTCTTCCGTGACCAGCTCGACCGCTACGGCGAGGTCACGCACACGCTCGAGAACATCATGGCGGGGGTGACAAATTCTCCGCATGCGACGCTGTGCCTCAATGCAGACGACTCAATGGTTGTCTCAATTGCCGACAAGGTTGACAACGACGCCATTTTCTATGGCGTAAGTTGCGAGATTTATCCCGAACGCGTAGTTGACCTTTCGGATGCGACGCACTGCATCATGTGCGGGAACGAGTACGAATACGACTATGTTACGTTTGCGCATCTGGGCGGGTTTCGCTGTCCGGCTTGCGGTTACGCTCGTCCCGCTCCCGCGGTCGCGGTAGAGAAGGTTCTCGAGCGTTATAGCGATAGTTGCGTGCTTGAAATCAGCGTTGATGGCGTAAGCTCGGCTGTGCCGGTCGATGTACCCGCAAGCTACGATATCTACAATTGCGCATGCGTCGTGGCCGGCCTTCTGGCGTTTGGCTTTTCCAAGGAACAGGCCTTCGAAGCGCTTGGCAAGTTCAAGCATGGCTTCGGGCGCTCAGAGGTTCTCGACGTCAACGGTACCAAGGTGCGCCTCATGCTCATGAAGAATCCGGCAGGCTGCAATCAGATTATCAACCTGCTGCTCAACGAGACCGATGAGGACATGGGCCTCGTGTGCATACTCAATGATCAGGAATGTGACGGTACGGATGTCTCGTGGATTTACGATGCGGGCTGGGAGGCGATCTGCGCACGCAAGCGCACGGCGATTTGCAGTGGCGACCGTGCCGAGGACATGGCGTTGCGCCTCAAATATGCGGGCATGCCTGCGGACGGCATTCGCATCATCCACGATTATGGCGAGCTCATCGAGGAACTTGGACGTATGGGCCATGTAGTGACGGTTGTCGATGCTCGGTTTTCGCGCGAAAGCGGCAAGCGTTCTGGGTCTCGCGGGATTCTGGGAGGGCTAGGCGATGGCGGACGAGCGTATGCACATCACGATCGGACATCTCTACCCTGACCTGCTCAATCTCTACGGAGACCGCGGCAACACGATTGCGCTCAGCAAGCGCTGCGAGTGGCGTGGCATCGATGCGCGGGTGGTTGATCTGGGCGCAGGCCAGGATGCGGATTTCGAGGACATTGACCTCTTCTTTATCGGGGGCGGCCAGGATTTCGATCAGCGCACGCTATTGGCGGATCTGGGTGTGGGCATTGTCGGCTCCAAAGCCTCGCGTTTGCAGCAGGCCATCGAGAACGACGTCCCCGTACTCGCCATATGCGGCGGTTACCAGATTCTCGGCGAGTACTATGTCGATCACGAAGGCCACGAGGCTTCCTATATCGGCGCGTTGCCCATGTATACCGAGGCGGGCGATACGCGTCTCATCGGTAACATCGTCTTCACGGCAGATGCCATCGAGGGTTCGCCTGTGGTTGTCGGATTCGAGAATCACGCAGGCCGCACGCATCTGCGCGAGGGAGCGCAAGCGCTCGGCACGGTGGTGAAGGGCTTCGGCAACAATGGCGAAGACGGCACCGAGGGTCTACGTTATCGCAATGTCATTGCGACCTACAGCCATGGCCCGCTTCTGCCCAAAAACCCACGTGTGGCAGATGCGCTCATCGAGCTTGCGCTGCAGCGCAGATATCCTGGAGCTCAGCTTTCTCATCTTGATGACACTCTTGAAGATGCAGCTCATGATACTATGGAGCAAAGACTAATCTCATAACCGTTTAATCGGAGGGAATTATGGATCAGACGAACTACAGCGGGAAGTATTTCCGTACGAGTTATGGTGACATCAAGTCATCGAAGGGCTGGTTTGGCAAGATCTGCCTGCTCGGCCTCATCTCGTTTATCCCCATATTCGGCCAGGTGACTGTCTATGGGTACGCCTGGGAGTGGGCACACAAGGCGGCATGGGGTGTCGAATCGCCTATGCCCAAAAAGATTTACGGTCGTCCGGGTAGCAAGATGCTGCGTTGGGGCTGGTTTGCGCTCGTCATCGCAATCGTGATGACCATCATTCCGGGCATCGTCTTGTCAATCGGCGGCTGGTTTAGCTCGATGGGCATGGAGACCGGCATCTACACGGCAACGGGCCGCTACATGGTCGTCACGCCGGGCAACTTCGCCTTTGCCGGCATCGGCTGGATTCTCTACGTTGCCGGTATCGTACTCACCGTCTTTGCCAGCGTCATGATCTGGGTGGGCACCATCCGCATGACCATGTACGATCGCCTGGGCACGGGTCTGCAATTCGGCAAGATCTGGACCATGATCAAGAAGGACTTCGGCGGCCTCATGCGCATCTTCGGCATGGCGATTCTCTTCGACCTTGTCGGTGGCATCATCATCGGCATCGTTGCTCTCATCATCGTGGTGG
>CABURF010000130.1 GCA_902493755.1 uncultured Coriobacteriia bacterium | reverse complement strand
CTTCGTCATCAACACGCCGTCCTCCACGCAGGAAAGCGCCGTCGACGACAGCTACATCCGCAAGGCGGCCATCAAGGCCCACGTGCCCTACATGACGACGCTCGCCGCCGCCATGGCAAGCGCCCTGGGCATCCAGGCGGTCAAGGACGCGAGCAAGGCAAGCGTCATGTCGTTGCAGGACATCCACGCCACGATCGTGTAGGGCATCGTCATACCGAACAAAGCAGGAACCCCATCGCACGTAAGATGGGGTTCCTATCATTTTGAGCGATGCGAGTGCGGTGAGCCCCTCTGTCATTTCGAGCGAAGTCGAGAAATCTCGCTACCCCACAACACCGAGTTCATCCTGGACCACGGATGGAACAACCCACCTGCCGTTGCGTCGCCCGCCTTCACGATGGAGCAATTGCCTTGTTTGAAGATCAACGGTGCGTGTCTTCACCGTTCGTTCTGAAACACCAAGAGCCTCTGCCAACTGTTTCTGCGTCATCGTGGGCTCACTTACAAGTAGACGTAGTAGAGTGAGTTCCTCCAAAGTGCAATCCAAAGTGCAATTATTGCACTTTGAAATGTCATCATTTGCGCCTTGAGCGTCTTCGCCCCCATCGATCCAGCCGACATGCGCGTATCGGTTCTTGAGCTGGTTGCTGCCTCCGAGCAACGCATTCTCGAAGAAGCGCTCGAGAAACTCGGTGGTCTCACGGACTCCGCTTGGCGCATCGTTATAGTTCGCCCTCACCAGAGCATTCCTGAAATACCAGGAGTTCTCCTCGAAGGGCTTGTTGTCCACGTCGATTCCGAGAGAGTTGAGATACTTGATGATAAACACCGCCGTCGTGCGCGTGTTTCCCTCACTGAAAGGGTGGACCTGCCACACGCCCGCCATGAACGCAGCGATATGCTTCGCGATGTCGTCCCGCGACATTCCCTCAAACGAGAAGCCGGCTTCCCGGTCAAAATCGTAATCGAGCGTTTCTGCGATGAGCTCCCAAGGGGCATACAACACCGTATCGCCCTTGAGCACCCACTCCTTCTTGGAGATGTTGTATGTCCGGTACGTACCCGCATCCCTTATCAAATCTTTGAACAATCGTCCGTGAATTGACCGAAGCGTCGCCGGCGAGAACGAGAAGACGCGCTCGCCGAGTATCTCGGCAATACGCGAAGACACGATGTCGGCCTCCTCGCTTTGCAGTTCCTCCTCGGTTCGCTCACCGCTGCGCTCGTAATAGGACTCGATGAGCTCCTGAACCTCGCTGATGGTGAGCCGGCCCTCGATATGCTCTTTCGCGGTGTCGAGCAGATACCGCGAAGGACTCAGGCCGTCGACCGCCTGAAGGCCGATGGCCGTCGACCAGTTCCTGCTCTTCTGAGCTTGCTCCGGCTCGCCCTGGCGAATGTACCCCTCAAGGTCCGAGGCCCAAGACCGTGCGTCATGCTGGGTATCGCTGGCCATATCACATCGCTCTCTGCCTTTGGAAAAGGGATGAAAAACATGTGCCCATTATACCCTTACAGACCCTCCCTACCTTGAGCTTTCCCAGCCAACCTCATCTGAAACGCGGTGGTAAGCGCCCCGTCATCGCACTGCAACGTGCAGCTGGTATCCTTGCGGGGCAATGTGAGTTGCACCGGCATGGAAGGGGTCGGGAGTCCCGATGGCTCCCGACCCCTTCCTGCGATATTGACCAAGATCTGAGACAACATCCCTGAGACACTGTCTCATATCTTGGTCATTTTCACCAGAACACTTGTTCGCTTTCGTGTATACTTGAAGCTCGTATACTGGTGGCCCGGCGACACGAGAAAGGAGGCGATCATGGCCAGGCGCACGGCGCAGCAGCTCAGCGTTGACGAGCTTCGCACGCAAATTTCCCAGCGCCTGCGCTCCAATGCCGCCTTTAGCAAAACCGTCTACCAAGACCAGCCCATCATCATGACGGGTAGCCAGCTCAAGAGCTTCGTGCCGGATGCCATCCGCGAGGCCCGCCAGCTCGCGAAGCAGGGTTACGCACGTAATCTCAGCGTCGTCGACGTCTTTTACGAGCAAGCGCGGCTCCTTGCCGGTTACGAGGACGACTTCGAATTCATCGGCACGTTTTCGCATTACTACCCCAGCTACGAGGACATGAACAACGAGCAGCTACGCGGCTATTTTGCGTGGCGCACCAAGGTACGTCACGGCAACATCGAGCAAGGCTCGCTCTCCTTTGCCTACGTCTACCTCTACGAGCTTATAAACCTCATCGGCGTCTCAAGCGCGCAGGACGCCTATGACACGCTGCTCGCCTTCGGCACGGCGTACCGCCGCTTCGACACGCGCTTCGGCCAGCTCTTCGATACCTGGCTCGATGATTTCGTCATCTACTACGGCCTGGATGCAGGCTTGCTGCGCACGCGCTCGTTCGCCAAGCGCGATGCCGCCTTCGACGTACTGCTGCACCATGAGATGCATGCGGAAGGCGAGCTCTTCGATGCGCTTGTCACACTCGGTGGCTATGCGATCATGGACTCCCCCTTCTTCGTCGAGCACGAAGCCGAGCTGCGCCACCTCGTTGCGCATGCCTACCGAGCTGCCGTCCAGCATCACGCCAAGCTCAAGACCACGCTACCCGCCAAGCTTGCCGGACGCCTCAAGAACGAACGCCTCTGGCTGTTCGAACGGGCCGTCTTCGCCAACCCACTCAACATTACAAGCGCCGAGTACCAGATCAGTCCACACGACGCCGTCTATTGTCGGGGCGCAGCCTGGTTCCGCACGCGCTACGAGAATCTCGAATATCCCATCTCCTGGATCACCCAGCTGCTCGAGACTTGCGAGTGCATTCTGCGCGATGTCTACGCATACCCCAACACGCTCGAGCGCAAGCTCACAACCAAGTACCTGCTCAAGGCTGTCGAGACGCGGGCAAGTGAGCTCGCCGAGGAGACGCGCCTGCGCGAGGAACGGGCCGTGCATATCGATTTTTCGCAGCTCGACCACATCCGCGCCGCCGCCGAGGTAACCTGCGAAAAGCTCATCGTGGACGAAGAAAACCAACCCCTCCCCCTCAAGCACAATGACATGCTCAAGCGCGAAGAGCCCTCGCATTCGCGTGATAGTTTGATCGCCTCTTGTGCAGATGGCATCTGCGTTCGAACTCCTGATGATGCCGATGCGTCTGGGGATGGATGCACAAAGCGAGTTGCGCACGAGCCGGAAGCGCCAGTGGCGCTTCCGTGCGAGCCCAGCACTGTCCGAGCGACTGCGCCATCCCCAGACGCATCCTCACTTTCCCCCAAAGAAATCGAACTTGTCGCATGCCTGCTCTCCGGCGGCTCGGTGCGCGAGTTCGAGCGCGCGCATGCCTGCATGGCATCCGTGCTCGTCGACTCCATCAACGACAAGCTCTACGACGAGTTCGCCGATATCTGCATAGACGCCACCGGCGACAAGCCCGCCATCATCGAAGACTACGCCCCCGAGCTGCGCACGCTGCTCGGCCTGTCCTGAAGGAGCTGTCATGGCCACCAAGATCCCCAAACGCATCGCATCGACCGTGCTCAACTCCCTTAAGGGCGGCGTCGTGCCACGTGTCGGCCTGCCCTACGTCGCGGTCGGTCGTGAGGCGGAGATCGATGCGCTGCTCCACGATGTCGACATCATCGCCGATGGCGGGGCCACCTTTCGCTTCATCGTCGGCAAGTACGGAAGCGGCAAGAGCTTCCTGCTGCAAACCATCCGCAACTATGCGATGGATCGTAACTTCGTCGTCGTCGATGCCGACCTTTCCCCCGAGCGCCGTCTCCAGGGCAGCCACGGCCAGGGCCTTGCCACCTACAAGGAGCTCATCCGCAACATGTCGACCAAGACACGCCCCGAAGGTGGCGCGCTCACGCTCATCCTCGATCGTTGGATTTCGAGCGTGCAGCAAGACGTGCTTGCCGAAGGGCTCGAGCCCGGTACGGAAGCTTTCGCGCAGCGTGTCGAGATGCGCATCCACGAAGTGGTGAGCACGCTCTCGGAGCTCGTGCACGGCTTTGACTTCGCTCAGCTGCTCGTCATGTACTACCGCGCCTACGTCAACGATGACGAGGACACCAAAGCCAAGGTCATCAAATGGTTCAGGGGCGAATACGCCAACAAGACCGAGGCCAAGACCGAGCTCGGCATCCGCATCGTCATCTCCGACGACGATTGGTACGAGTACATCAAGCTTTTCGCATCCTTCCTCGTGCAAGCGGGCTACGCCGGGTTGCTCGTGCTCATCGACGAGCTCGTGAACATCTACAAGGTGCCCAACTCCATCACGCGCCAGTACAACTACGAGAAGATCCTCACGATGTACAACGATACGCTGCAGGGTAAGGCGCAGCATCTGGGCATCATCATGGGTGGCACGCCCCAGTGCGTCGAGGACAAGCGCCGTGGCGTCTACTCGTACGAGG
>CABURF010000129.1 GCA_902493755.1 uncultured Coriobacteriia bacterium | reverse complement strand
GCGCATGAAATTCTCGAACGACCAGTTCTACCTTAAGAGCCCTGAAGAAATGGCCGAGGCACTCAAGGAGCATCCGGAGTGTCTTGCCACGACGCTCGAAATTGCAGACAAATGCAACGTCACGCTCGAATTCGGCAACATCATCCTGCCGCGATACCCCTTCCTCAAGGAGGGCGAGACAAACGAGTCGCTGCTGCGCGACATGTCGATGGAAGGTCTCAAGCGTCGTTACGGAGACCCGCTACCGCAGGAGGTCATCGATCGCTTCGAGCACGAATATGAGATCATCTGCTCGAAGGGCTTTGCGGCGTACTTCCTCATCGTGCAGGAGTTCGCGCGCTGGGCCAAGGAAAACGGCATTGGCGTGGGGCCGGGGCGTGGCTCGGCAGCTGGCTCAATCATCAGCTATGCGCTCGACATCACGACCTTCGACCCGCTAGCCAACGACCTCATCTTCGAGCGTTTCCTCTCGCCTGAGCGCACGGAGATGCCCGATATCGACATGGACTTCGATGATGAGCGAAGGCTGGATGTCATCCAGCACTGCCGCGACATCTACGGTCCGGAGCGCATCGCGCACGTCATCACCTACGGCAAGATGAAGGCCAAGCAGGCTGTCAACGATGCCGCGCGCGTGCTCGAATACCCGGTGTACATGAGCGCCGCCATCTCGAAGATGATCCCCAACGACCCCAAGATGACACTCGAACGCGCGCTTGCGGAGAACCCCGACCTGCGCAAGCAGTACGAAAGCGATCCGGACACCGCCAAGATCATCGATGCGGCAAAGCGCCTTGAGGGCATCACGCGCGGCGAGGGCGTGCACGCGTCGGCTGTCATCATCTGCCGCGACCCGGTCTACGATTACGTCCCCACCAAGCTCGATACCAAAGGCGGCATGATCATCACGCAGTACGACGGCGTGATGACCGCCAACATGGGCCTGCTCAAGATGGACTTCCTGGGCTTGCGCACGCTCACGGTTATCTCGAAGGCGTTGGCCAACATCAAGGCCAACCACGGCATCGACATCGACCTCGACAACATCGACATGAAGGACCCGGCGATGTACGAGCTGTTCGCGCGCGGTGGCACGGCCGGCGTGTTCCAGGTGGAGTCGCCGGGCATGCGCGTGCTGCTCAAGAAGATGCGCCCGGACTGCTACGACGATATCGTCGCCGTCATCGCGCTGTATCGTCCCGGCCCTCTGGGCGCGGGCATGGTTGACGACTTCGTCGATCGCAAGCTCGGCCGCAAACCCATCGCGTACTATGACGAGCGGCTCAAGCCCGTGCTCGAGAGCACCTACGGCACCATGGTATACCAGGAGCAGGGCATGAGGATTTCGGTCGTCATGAGCGGCTTCACCACGGGCGAGAGCGACAAGGTGCGCAAGGCCGTGGCCAAGAAGAAGATCGCGCTCATGCGCGAGGTCGAGCAGAAGTGGGCCGACGGCACGGTCGAGACCATGGAGGACCACTGGCTCAACGGCGCCGAGCGCAACGGCTACGACCGCAAGATCGCGCAGACGATCTGGGATGATGTTCTCAAGTTTGCGGAGTACGCGTTCAACAAGTCGCACTCGGCCGCGTATGGCATCCTCACAATGCAGACGGCGTGGCTCAAGGCGCACTATCCCAACGAGTACATGGCCGCCGTGTTGTCGAGCTACACGGGCAAGACCGACAAGATCGTGCACTACGTCAACGCCTGCAAGCAGGACGGCATTGCCGTGTTGCCGCCAGACATCAACCAGTCACGCGGTGACTTCACAGCCGCGCCCGAGGGCGTGCGCTTTGGCTTGGCGGGTCTCAAGGGTGTCGGCGAGAAGGTCGTCGAGCTCATTATCGAGGAGCGCGAGAAGAACGGACCGTTCACGTCGCTGCATGACTACACCTATCGCGTGCCGGGCGAGGCCTGCAACAAGCGCGTGGTCGAGGCGCTCGTCAAGGCCGGTGCCTTTGACTCGACGGGCTATACGCGCAAGCAGCTCTGGGGCTTCATCGAGGGTGGCTCGCTGCTCGAGCAGGCCGCACAGCGCCAGCGCGACCGCGAAAGCGGGCAGGTTACGATGTTCGACCTGTTTGCGGAGGCGGATACGGGCGATAACGCCGAGGCCGAAGAGGAGATTCCGGCACCCGATGGCATCGAGTGGGACCGCAGCGTCAAGTTGCGCTACGAGAAGGAATCGATCGGCATCTTCGTCAGCGATCATCCGCTGTCGCCGTATGCTGCCGTGATGGCGAAGACGGCGTACGCAGGATTGGGCTCGCTCGATGACGAGGAAGTCTTCCACGACGGACGTACCTACGATTTTGCGGGTATGGTCGCAGACGTGCAGGTCAAGACCACCAAGAAGGGCTCGAATATGGCAATCGTGCGCCTTGAGGATATGGAAGCTGGCGTTGATTGTCTGTGCTGGTCTAAGACCTGGGAAGAGTATCGCCAGGTGCTGCAATCGGAGCTCGAGACGGGCGAGATCGCAGCCGTGCACGTGCGCGGCAAGCTCGAGCGCAGCGATCGTGGCTCGCAGGTCATCGTGTATGAGGTCACGCCACTTGCGGCTGATAACGGCGCTGATGGTGGGGCCGCGAGTGCGGTCAAGCGTGGGCCGAGTGCGATGGCGATTCACGTGCGCTCCGAGATGTTCTCGAACGAGACGATGCACGAGCTATCGGCGATTTTCGATAACTATCCGGGCGCGCACCCGGTCACGCTGTTCATCGAGCAAGCCGATGGCAGGAAGTTTCGTGCCGAGCTGCCGGTGAGTGTCAACTGCGGATCGCGGGAGATGGTCACGCGCGTTGGTGAGCTCGTTGGTGCAGGTGCCGTCGAGGTGAGGTAGCGTCGCAGGCGCGAGGCTGTGGCGCGGGAGAGCACGGGGAATTCTAGAGTTGCGGGATATTGCGTACGCACTGGTGTCAAGCGATAAGGGAACGGCGATGAACCCTAGACATTCGAGGTTTTTGCGCGCGCATGCGGTCATTGCTGCCGTGGGTGCGCAGAAACGGCGGATGTCTAGGTTCGAGGAAGCTCAGGTGCGGCCGGATGACGCGCTTTTGGCGAGTGTCTAGGGTCGAGGGCATATTGAGGCTAGAGGTTAGCGATTTCTGCGTAATCAGAGACGGCGAATCCTAGAGACTCGCGGTTTTTGCGTGCGGGAAGCTGCAGGTGCGGCATCGCGGGCGTGGAAGAGCGTGGGTAATCCTAGAATTGCGGGATTGTTGCGCATGGAGGCTGCTATAATGCGCATCACTACATGGAGGCCATTAACTCCTCCTCCTCTTAATATTGGACGCTGCTGATTGGCGTTCTCATTCCAGGCATTTCGGGCATGTGACCCATTGCAAACCGTCTCTGCGAGGATGGCTTTTCACTTACTCGCTTCTACCTAATCCAACAATCGAATACATCCCGAGCCTCTTGAATACACTGCAGCAGCTCGGTTGTCTGAAAGGGACGGTGAGGCTCTATGACTTTGCATATTGATGCCGATTGCGCACTTACATACTGGATGTCGAGTGCGGCGGAGCGCGGAGCTGCCAAACGTACGTCGCACGAGACGCTGATGGAGCGGTTTCGGTCGTGCAATTTACCTGGCTGGGCGTATGGGCCTGACATGCGCTTGCATGTCGTTGCCGAGGGCAAGAATGCATTCGTGAACAGAAAGGGGCTCTATTGCCGCGTGGTCATGTCGTCGCTGCCTCGCGGATCCTTTGTCTTTACTGATACAGGATTGCCCGTTGTCTCACCCGAGTGCTGCTTTCTGCGGCTTGCGAGCAGTCTGTCGCTGCCCGAGCTTGCGAAGGTGGGCTCGCTGCTTTGCGCAGCGTTTTCGTTTGACGAGGTCGGTTGCCTGATAGAGCGTTGCGATCCGATTATCTCCACCAATACATTGTGCAGGTACATTAAGGCGGCCGGTTCTATAAAGGGCGTAGTACGGGCTCGCCGGGCGCTGCAGTTTGTTGCAGCTGGTGCGGCATCGCCACCGGAGATAGATGCATTCCTTTTGCTGTGCTTGCCGCCGATGTACGGCGGGTATGGATGCCCAATGCCAGAACTCAACGGGCATGTCAGGCTGAGCCCCGTCATAGCGCGGTCACTGGGGTATGTGGACTGCTATGGCGATTTGCTCTGGCGCGATGCGAAGTGCATCGTCGAATACACCTCCGAGCAGTATCACACCGGCTATAGGAAGCAGGCGCGCGACGAGATGCGCCGCGCCGCGCTTGAGGCCATGGGCTACCGAGTGTTTCTGCTCACGAAACCGCAGCTTCATAATCAGGTCGCGTTCGAGGGGTTTGCGCGGGCGGTACTGCGTGCTATTGGGAAGCGCATGCCTCGACGGAGCCTCGAATATCGGAGCGTGCAATACGAGTTGCGCAAGAGCCTGCTCTTCGAGCCGTCATGGGTGATCACGCATGCATGTCGCGATCGAGAGGGGGAGCTGTGAGGGAAAAGAGTAACTAAAATAGAGTAGTAATTATGTAGGTATCAAGTCTTG
>CABURF010000128.1 GCA_902493755.1 uncultured Coriobacteriia bacterium | reverse complement strand
CTTCCGATCTAGTTCTGCTGACGATATCGCGCAGGCCAACGCCGCGTCGTCTGCTTGGAACAACTGGGTATCCATCGCCCTCATCGCCGGCGCTGTTGTTCTACTGGTTGTGGCCTTCGTGCTATGGCGACGCAATCGCAGGAAGGAAGACCTCTAGGGCGATTCGAGTAAAGCAGGTATGATTATACGGGTCCGCATGATGCGGGCCCGTTGCTATAGGAGGATCATTGGGCAAGCATAGCAAGAAGAGGCCGATTTCGGCACGTGTCCTGTCCATCGTCGGCACGCTTATCATCGTGGTCGCATTGGCGCTCAGCGCGTTTCTGGTCATTCCCGCTGTTGCCGGCGTGAACATGTTCTGCATCGCCACGCAATCCATGGAACCCGAGATTCCCGTGGGCAGTCTGGTCTGCGTCGAGCGCGTCGATCCGCAAGATCTTGTGGCAGGAGACGTCGTCACCTATGTCGACGCGCAAGATTCCAATGTCCCCGTGACCCATCGCGTCGTCGAGAACGACTTGGCTGAGTGGGAACTCGTGACCAAGGGCGATGCCAACGAGCAATCCGATCCAATTACCGTTTCGTACGGTCAGATTGTCGGCAAGGTCGTCTTCAGTATTCCGCTGCTTGGCTATCTTGCGGTGGCCGTCTCGACGCCCGTTGGGAAAATCTCCATCGCATTGCTCATCGTCGTAGGCTTGCTGCTGTGCATTGTCGCCGACAGGATAAGGCGGCGCGCCTAGATAAAGCTCTCGTAAATGAGGCATGTGGGCGGGCTTGCCGTCTCATCCGCTCCCGCCATTTCGTCCGGAAGGGTACACTAGGGCGAAAGTCGAGGGAAAAGGAACGTTTCATGGGCAACAAGAAGCGAGTTGTTGTAGTCGGAGGCGGAGCTGCCGGTTTGGTCGCGGCGATTTCTGCCGCCCGTGCTGGCGCACGGGTAACGATTGTCGAGGCCGGCAAGCGTGTGGGGCAGAAGATCCTCAAGACGGGCAACGGCCGCTGCAACATGACCAATGCAAATATCCAGCTCACCGATTACCATAACGGTGCTGCCGTCATGCCCTTGCTCGAGGCGTATCCCAGCTCGCGCGTGCTTGGCTTCTTCGGCGAACTTGGCCTGCTCGTAACCGAGGAGGACCAGGGTCGCATCTATCCGTTTTCGAATACCGCCAACACCGTGCTCGACGTACTGCGTGATGCCTGCAAGTGGAATAACGTTGACGTGCGCAGCGGCCAGGAAGTTACCGAGATCACCGCGGCGAAACCTGGCTATCGCCTTACGTGTGCAAACAAGAGCACGTTTGATGCCGACGCTGTCGTTGTCGCGACGGGTGGCGGCACGGACCTGCTCTCGGCTTTGGGGCATACGGTGGAACCGTTTTCCCCAGTGCTTTGTCCCCTCAAGACCGACACCAAACCGCTCAAGGGCCTGGCAGGCGTGCGGGCTCGCGTACGTGTGAGCGGCTATGTGGACGAGGAGGCACCTGAGCCGCGCATCGTGAGCTATGGTGAGGTGCTGTTTCGCGACTACGGCTTGTCTGGCATCGTCATCTTCGATATGTCGCGCGAGATTGGCGCAGGCGGCATCCTGAGTCTCGACTTCCTGCCGCAACTGAGTCCGAGCCAGTGCGCCAACTACTTTACGGCGAAGTATGCATCGCTCTCCACAAGTATCAACGAGCTCTTTGGCCGGACGCCTAACTTCACTGAGCTCATGTGTGGATGCTTTCACACGCGTGTAAATGATGCTGTTGTGCGCATGGCGGGCTTCAAGCCCTCCGAGCCGGCAACAGCTAAAACGCTGCCCAAGATTGCGGCGACGGCAAAGGACTTTCGTGTGCGCGTGACGGGACTTGCAGAGACCAGTCAGGCGCAGGTGACGCGCGGTGGTGCTTCGCCTTGGGAGTTCGACTCGCTCACGCTTGAGTCACGCCTTAAGCCGGGCATCTACGCCGCAGGCGAGACCATTGACGTGGACGGTCGCTGCGGTGGCTTCAACCTGCATTGGGCTTGGGCAAGCGGCATCGCGGCCGGCACCGCCGCCGCACAATGAGACGGTTGCTCAGAGCAATTGTCTCATTCCGAAGGAGGCTTCATGGAAATCGAGTACAAGTGGGAGCTGCCCAGTGAAGACGTGCTCGCGGGGCTGCTCACTGATGCGGCGATTGCCCCAATGTTCGGTGATCCGCACGAGATTCGCATGCGTGCGACCTACTACGATACGCCTGCCGAGGACGTGCACCGCATGCGTGGCGGTTTGCGCATACGTCAGGAGAATGATGAGTCCGTGTGTTGTCTCAAGCTTGCTGCGCAGGCAAGCGGTGCGTGCAAGGCACGGCAGGAGTTCGAGGTTAGCGCGCGAGACATCGCTGACGGCTTGAAGCGCCTGCCTGAGATGGGAGCACCAGCTGATGTCTGCGAGATGCTGCTCGCGGCAGGGCCGCAACCGACCTGCGAGACCGATTTCACGCGGCGTGAATATGTGCTCGCATGTGATGATTTCACGGCAGCGCTTGCCACCGACACAGGCGAAATGCGCCGACAAGGTCGTTCGGCACCCATTCATGAGTTGGAGCTTGAGTATCTGGGTGGTTCGGAGGAGGCATTTCACGCATGCGCAACTCGGATGCAAGAGCGCTTCGGGCTCGAGATGCAGCCACTCTCCAAGCTTGCCCGCGCCATGGTGCTGTGAATGAGACAGTTGCTCTGAGCAACTGTCTCATTTTCACGGCGCTCTTGCGCTATCATTGTCTGCACTTCATATGAAATCCTGAGAGGAACGAACATGACTTGGAACAAACCCATGCCCGCACAGCCTGTTGTCGCTGTGGCTGGCGCAACGGGCGTCGTTGGCCGCGAGATGCTCAAGGTGCTCGAACAGCGCAATTTCCCGGCTGCGAAAGTCAAGGCGCTCGCATCCGCACGCTCTGCTGGCAGCACGGTGCCGTTCAATGATGGCGAACTCGTGGTCGAGGAGATGACGCCGGCAAGTTTCGAGGGTGTCGACATCGCGCTTTTCGCCTGTGGCGGTGACACTTCCAAGACGTATCGTCAGGCCGTGGTCGATGCAGGCTGCGTCATGATCGACAACTCAAGCGCATTTCGTACCGACGACGACGTCCCTCTCGTCGTGCCCGAGGTTAACGCGAAGGACCTCGAATGGCACTCGGGTGTCATCGCCAACCCCAACTGCTCGACGATCGAGATGGTCGTTGCGCTCAAACCGCTTTACGATCTTGCCGGCGGCATCAAGCGTGTTGTCGTGAGCACCTACCAGGCTGCCAGCGGTGCTGGCCTCAAGGCTATGAACGAGCTTTACAATCAGACGCGCCAGTTCCTCGATGATGAGGAGCTCACTGTCGAGGCGTTTTCCGATCAGATCGCGTTTAACGTCATTCCTCACATTGACGTGTTTATGGATGATGCCTACACCAAGGAAGAGTGGAAGATGGTCGTCGAGACCGCCAAGATCTTTGGCGATGCGGGCATCAAGGTCGCCCCGACGGCGGTGCGCATTCCCGTGCTACGCTGCCATGCGGAAAGCGTGAATGTCGAGCTTAACAAGCCGGTCACACCCGATGAGGCTCGCGACGCATTCGAGGCTGCCGCGAGTGTCACGGTCATGGATGATCCGGGTGCCAACGTATACCCCATGCCCGGCCTGTTACAAGGCACAGATGACGTCTTCGTTGGCCGCATTCGCCAGGATCCCACGGTCGAGGGTGGTCTCGCCTTCTGGCTCGTCATGGATCAGATTCGCAAGGGTGCGGCGCTCAACGCCGTCCAGATTGCCGAGGAGCTGCTGCCGTAGCATCTGTCCCACCTTTCGCCCCATGCAATACGAAGGAGGCGAGCCATGTGGCTCGCCTCCTTGCATGTGCGCATATGTGCCAGGGAGCTACCCGTTGATGGCTGCGTTGGTGGCAACGGCTACGGCGACGGTTGCACCGACCATTGGATTGTTGCCCATGCCGATGAAGCCCATCATCTCGACGTGCGCTGGGACGCTCGAGGAGCCGGCAAACTGCGCATCGGAGTGCATGCGGCCCATGGTGTCGGTCATACCATAGGAGGCGGGGCCGGCGGCCATGTTGTCGGGATGCAGCGTGCGGCCCGTGCCGCCGCCGGAGGCCACGGAGAAGTACTTCTTGCCCTGCTCGATGCACTCTTTCTTGTAGGTGCCGGCAACGGGATGCTGGAAACGGGTGGGGTTGGTGGAGTTGCCGGTGATGGACACGTCCACGCCCTCGTGGTGCATGATGGCCACGCCTTCCCGCACGTCGTCTGCGCCGTAGCACTTGACGGCAGCTCGTTCTCCCTTGGAGTAGGGAGTCTCCTTGACCACATGGAGCGCACCGGTGTGGTAGTCGAACTTGGTCTGTACATAGGTGAAGCCGTTGATGCGGGAGATGATCTGAGCGGCGTCCTTGCCGAGACCGTTCAGGATGACGCGCAGGGGCTCCTTGCGGGCCTTGTTGGCGTTGCGGACGATGCCGATCGCGCCCTCAGCGGCGGCGAAGGACT
>CABURF010000127.1 GCA_902493755.1 uncultured Coriobacteriia bacterium | reverse complement strand
AATGTCGATGCCACCACCATTTACGTGACCTCTCAGGAGGACACGAATCCCGAGCGTCTCGCCATCGTGCTTGCCGAGGTTCTCGGGCAGGACAGCGGCAAGACCAAGGAGGACTATCTCAAGATCATCGATCAGCCCGAGCTCTCGTTCGCCTACATCCAGCGCAAGGCAGATAGCGTGTCAGCCGAAACTCTCAAGAACCGTCTGAGCGATGAGAAGCTCAAAGGCATTCACTACCTCGACGACACGAAGCGCGTGTATCCCAACGGAGGCGTGGGTAGCCAGCTCGTCGGAGTGGTTGACATCGATGGCAAGGGCATTTCCGGCCTCGAGCTCGAGTACGACGAGCTGCTCAAGGGTGTGGACGGCAGCATTGTCTTCGAGCGTGGCATGAACGATATTCCCATCACCAACGGCGAGACCTCCCGTGTCGAGACGGTCGATGGTACAGACATCGTGACAAGTATCGATATCAACCTGCAGAAGCTTTGCGAGGAGCGACTTCTGACGACGGTCATAGATACAGAGGCACAAGGCGGCAGCATTACCGTGATGGATGCGGCCACGGGTGAAATCTACTCGGCTTGCTCATACGTGAAGAAGAGCGATGAGGAGCGTAACGCCGAGTACGAGGCAGCTGAGAAAGAAGCGGCAGCGATAGCAGCATCGGGCCAGCCAAACGAGGCGAATCCGTTCGACGAGCTGTGTGACTACAAGCTCGAGGTGGGCAAGCTTGCTCCTGTGACTAACATCTACGAACCGGGATCGACCTTCAAGGCGTTCACGGCGTACTCGGTGCTTGCCAACAATGCCAACATCGACGAAAACACAACCTACAAGGTTCCGTATGCCCTTGAGGTCTACGACACTGTCATTACCGATTCGCACGATCATCCCTTCGAGGACATGACCCTGCGCGAGATTCTGGCTGACTCTTCGAACACGGGCACGACGCTTGTTTCTCGTGAGGTCGATCTCGCGCAGCTCTACGACACCTATCACGCCTTCGGTTTTGGCACGAAGACCGGGTGCGACTTCCCTGGCGATACGGCTGGCCAGCTTGAGGAGAGCAAGGATTGGGATGGCGTGCAGAGCGCGACGGTTACATTCGGACAAGGTCTTACCGTGACGCCGCTCCAACTCGTGCGTGCCTATGGTGCCCTGGAGCAGGGTGGTACACTCGTGACACCGCACTTCCTCACCGATGTTCCCAACGATGCAGAGACTGCACAACGTCTTATGCAGGACCTGACGAAGCGTGAGACCGTAGCCGATGCGGGCGTGTGCAAGGAGGTGAGCGAGATGCTCACTTCCGTCGTGACCGAAGGAACGGGCGAAGAGGCGGCTGTTGACGGCTTCACCGTTACGGGCAAGACGGGTACGGCCGAGATCGCGAGTGTGTACGGCGGCTACGAGGAAAATGCGTACGTCATGTCATTTTGCGGCTGGCTCTATGGTTCCTCGAGCGACCTTATCTGTCTCGTGACGGTAAACAGGCCCCATACGAATCTCGGTGCTGGTGGCCTGTGCGGCCCGGTTTTTTCCGAGATCATGACATACGCGACGAAGCGCTATCAGATAGACGCGCAGAGCAAGTAGGGAAGAGCGAAGAGGCAATGATGCGGAGTACATGCAACATAGAATCGCTATTCGCGGGTGTGGCTCATGAGGCGCTGCACTGCGAGAATGGTCCATACGAGGTGAATGCCCTCGAGTTTTCTTCGCGTGATGTCAAGGCGGGCGCGCTTTTCTTCTGCGTTCCCGGTACCGTTGTCGATGGGCATGAATTTGCTGCTGATGCCCTTGAACATGGTGCCGTCGGCCTTGTGGTCGAGCGCGAACTCGAGCTCGATGCGCCACAGTTTCTCGTTGAGGACGCGCGTGCTGCCTTGGCGTTTTGCTCGGCGAACTTCTACGATAGTCCATCGCGCAAGCTCGATGTCATTGGCATCACGGGCACGAACGGCAAGACTACCACCTGCTTTCTCGTCGAGCACCTCCTGAGGCATGCCGGCATGAGCGCCGGCCTCATCGGCACGGTCGAGTGCCATGTTGCCGACGAAGTCTATCCCTCTGCGCACACCACGCCGGAGTCACGTGATTTCCAGGAGCTTCTTGCCCGGATGGTCGATGCGCACGTCGATGCCTGCGCATGCGAGATTTCGAGTCACGCACTTGACCTTGGGCGCGTTAAGGGGACGCATTTCAGCGTTGCCGCGTTTAGCAACCTCACGCAGGACCATCTTGACTACCACAAGACGATGGAAGATTACTTCGCGGCAAAGGCGCGTCTCTTCACCGAGTTCGAGCCCGATGCATGCGTTATCTGCACGGATTCGGATGCGGGCAAGCACATGGCGCAGCTCTGCGGCGACGCGGGTCGCACGCTGTATCGCGTCGGCTCGGATGCAGATTGCGAGGTGCGTCTCGTGGAAGCGCGTTATGATGCGCATACGACGCGTATTGACGTGGAGACTGCGGGTGAATGGCTGCACCTGACGCTGCCGCTCGTCGGTCGCTTCAATGTCGAGAACGCGCTTATCGCCTTCGGCATCGGCATGGCGCTTGGTCTCACCAATGAGCTTATCGTTTCCGGTCTCGAGTCTGCTCCCCAGGTCCCAGGACGTCTCGAACGCGTCACGGGCGCCAAGGGGGCGCTCGCGCCTTTCAGCGTCCTCGTAGATTATGCGCATACGCCTGATTCGGTTGCGAAGGCCATTGATGCGGTGCGGGCCGTCACACAAGGCCGTATACTTTGCGTCTTCGGCTGCGGTGGTGATCGGGACCATGGCAAGCGCCCCAAGATGGGTGCCGCCGCACTTGCAGCTGATTATGCCATCGTGACAAGTGATAACCCGCGTACGGAAGACCCCGATGCGATTATCGCGCAGGTCGTCGCGGGTATGCAGGGTTACGAAGATCGCTACATCGTCATACCTGACCGTGCCGCGGCCATACGCTTTGCCATTGGGCAGGCATGTGAAGGTGATGTCGTTCTCATTGCCGGCAAGGGCCACGAGGATTATCAGATTATCGGAGATGTTAAGCACCACTTCGACGACCGCGAGGTCGCCGCTGCGGCAATAGGGGAGTTGGAGTCATAGCAATGGATATTTCGGTTTCCGACATTGCCAAGGTTACGGGCGGCGAGTATATCGGCGATGAGACCGCACTGCGTCGCATCGTCTCTGGACTGACTTGGGATTCGCGCACCATCATGCCCGATAACATCTTCCTCGCCATGCCCGGCATGCGCGTCGATGGTAACGATTACGTGCGTGCGGCAATCCAGCGCGGAGCAGGCGCTGTCATCTGCACGCGCATGCCTAGCGAGAACGTCATCGCCGTCGCCGGTGAGTTTGCCTGTCCCATGATCGTCGTCGATGATGGTGTCGAGGCACTTGAGAAAATAGCCGGATCCTGGCGTGACAGACTGCATGCCATTGTTATTGGCGTGACGGGTTCTACGGGCAAGACCTCGACGAAGGACCTCTTGCGTTCCGTGTTTTCTCAGCGCTTCAAGACTGCGGCAACGCAAGGTAACCAAAATAATGAGATTGGCGTGCCGGCAACGATACTGGCGGCTGACGAGGACACTGAAGTGCTCATCGTTGAGCTCGGCATGCGCGGTATGCACCAGATCGACCATCTGTGTAGTTTCGTCAAGCCGAGCATTGCCGTCGTGACGAACGTCGGCGTGAGTCATATGGAGTTGCTTGGCAGCCGCGAGAACATTGCGCACGCCAAATCGGAGCTGCTCTCGGCCTTGCCGGATACGGGATTTGCGGTTCTCAATGCCGATGATGAGTACACGCCCCTGCTCGAGAGCTTCGCACATCTCGCGGACCGCGGCGTAACCGTGCACAGCTACGGATTCTCCCCCGAAGCCGAGATATGCGCGCAGAATGTCAGCTACGATGCCGAGGCTTGTGCAAGTTTCGACATCGTCACGGGCGATGCCGCACCGGTGTCCGTCACGCTTGGCATGCCAGGCAGGCATAATGTCCTCAATGCTCTTGCGGCCTATGCGGCTGGCATCAACATGGGCATAGCCCCTGATGACATCGCACGGGGTCTTGCCGAGGCAAAGGCGAGCGGGATGCGCATGGAAATCGAGCATACGCCTGATGGCGTGACCATCCTCAACGATGCGTACAACGCCAATCCGGACTCGATGCGTGCATCTATCAGCACGCTCATGACTCTAGAGGGAAATGGAAGGCGCATCGCGGTCTTGGGCGATATGGGCGAGCTTGGTTCGGATGAGTATCAACTGCACGTTGACGTGGGAACCTTTGCAGCGCAGGCAGACCTTGATATGCTCGTGTGCATTGGAACGCTCAGCGTTGGCATCAAGGCAGGCGCACTTGCGGCAGATATGGACGCCGCACGAGTCAAGAGCTTTACGGGTGTTGACGAGGCGATCGCGTTTCTCGAGAAGAACGTCCAGGAGGGTGATCTTGTTCTTGTGAAGGCATCGCGTTTCATGGAGCTGGAGCGCATAGTCAAGGGGATAATGCAACGATGATCAGCG
>CABURF010000126.1 GCA_902493755.1 uncultured Coriobacteriia bacterium | reverse complement strand
TTCGTAATAGGTGCGGATGACCGCCCAGAACACGCCGCGACGCTCCATGGCATCATGGCCGATATCCATGACGTTTGCCTGTACGGTTGCCGCTTCCTGGAAGAGCGCCAGGACGGCCGAGGGCTTGAGGCGCCCGTAGCGGTCAAAGTCGGTGACACGCAAGGGAACGGTCACCTTGAGGTCCACTATCAGTTCGGTGTCAATCATTCGTTGTCCCGTCATTCGGTAGTGACAGCCATTATACTCGCGGCAGACACTTTGACCTGCACAATGGGACAAATGGACAGGGCATTTGTCCCATTTTTGAAAGGAGCTAGTATGAGCGGGCGCAAGCATCATCACGGACATCACCATCATCATGACCATGACCACGATCATGACCACGACGGGCAGGGTAGCATGCCCGTATACCAGTTTCTCGGCAACATTCTCGGCTATCCGCTCGACGAGACCCTGCTCTATAACGTGAGCGATCCGGCATTTTGGGCTGGTTTGCGCGAGAGCCTCGAAAACGAGCGCACCCACGACGCCCTCGATCATATTGAGGCAGCGGTCGTCAAGCTGGCTGACATTCCCGAGGATTATCGCAAGATGGCGATGGATGCCGAGTATGCTCAGGCTTTCCTGCTGCCAGATGCACCCATGTCTCCACTCGAGAGCGCATATGGGCTTGATGGGGGAGCCATTTATGACGTGGCCCATAAGCTGGGCGTCGAGACAAGCATCCAGCGCTTCTTGCCGGATGACCATATCGCCAACGAGCTCTTTATGCTCGTGCCGCTCGACTACCTGCAGCAGCCAGGCGACGAGCAGCTCAAGACGCTGGCGGCCTTCTTCGAAGAGCACCCTCTTGCCCTTTTGCAGCACATGCTCGACAACGAGCAGGCAGAGCAGGACGGATCAGGGTTCTACCGTGCCATCGTGGAACTTGCGCATGCATGGCTTCAGTGGGATCTGGATGCATTTGAGGGTAATTAGGCAAAAAGACTAAAAAGATATACATTAGACATACCGTAGAAGGCTCGGCCGGCCCCGTTGAGGGGTCGGCCGTTCTTTTTTCTGGATTTTCTGACTAAAAAATTATGTCAAATAGAAATATATGAGATATACTATGCACGCCTAATGCACTACTAATAGATATACATATTACATAAACGTAGCCAAAGGCAAGAACAATGATGAAGTCGACGACCATACGCATGGACGACGATCTGAAGAAGGAGGCCAGCGCAAAGCTCGATGCGCTTGGGCTGAACTTCAACACCTACGTCGTCATGGCAACGAAGCAACTTGTTGCCCAAAACCGTATTCCGTTTGACCTCGTCGTTCCCGACACGCAGTCGGAGGACGAGGACAAGCGGGAAGAGGCATGCTAGGGAATCGGTTTCATCGGGAAATACAAGGCGGGAACGGATAGCAGTACAAGGGTGGTTTAAATGTGGATTTCCAGGCTGTTCAATCGTGACGAAAACGCAATCTATATCCGTCGACACTGGATCTTTAACAGGAGAAGCTCCGGCGTCGTAGCCTATGGCCGTCGTTACAGCTAGACCAAGACGCTGCAACGTTAGGTTCGGATGCCTCTGGGGCATCTGCTATAGGAAGCTCATCTGTCGTCTGCGTGCGGACGATAAGTGAGCTTTCTGCCTTTTGGGGGACGGTCTCCCATGGAGCCTTATCGGCCTTCTCATCATCTTGATGCCGGGCTGTTGTCGGGGGAGTGGCGGACCCCTTGGTATCATGGCGCCATGAATGTATGGAGGAAGTTCCTCCACGTGACGATGTCTTTCTATGGAAAGGAGTGTTGCCGTGGGAATTGCGAGAAGTATGAAGAGGCGCGTCGCCTGGCTCGGACGGGTCACGCTATCAGCCGCCCTGGCCGCCAGCCTGGTCGGGGTTCCGGCGGCCGCATTTGCCGCCCCGGGTGCGAACTCCACTAGCACCATCGCGCAATCCGTTGCCGAGTCTAATGCATCGGATCCCTTCGTCTGGACGACCTTGGCTTCTGCCGACAGCCTGCGGGCGACGGCGGATCTGCCGGCGAAGTTTGACTTGCGCGATGAGGGAGCGGTTACTCCCGTCAAGCTCCAGAATCCCTGGGGCTCGTGCTGGGCATTTGCCGTAGCCGCGGCATCCGAGACAAGCATCCTCTCCGAAGCCAAGGAGGAGGGCATCGACATAGGCACGCCGGACCTTTCGGAGCGTCACCTCACCTGGTTCACCTACCAGCCGCTACCCGAGGATGATGACTCGAATCAGGGCGGTGAGGGCATGATAAGCACCAAGGAGGGTGTGAATGCCCCCTTCACATCGGCTGGCATGATGATTTATGGCACCTCGCTGTTCTCCTCCGGCATTGGTCCCGTCCCCGAAGAGGATGTGCCCTACCAGGGCAAGGAGGGCAAGGTAGATCCCGATGGCTTTTACTACAGCACCGATGACGACTGGTCGGTTGACGAGAGTCAGCGCTTCTACCAGGGCGTCGAGTTGCAGGAGTCTGCCCAGCTCCCCTCCCCGGGCGATTGCTATGAGTCGGATGGCACCTTTATCGAGGGCGGCCAGGAGGTCCTGGCCGCGGCAAACACCGCGATCAAGGAGCAGCTGCAGGCTGGTCATGGCGTTGCCATCGCCTTCATGGCCGATCAGTCCAGTCCTGGCCAGATTACCAGCACGGGGTACATGAACCCGCAGGCCTGGGCGCACTACACTTACGATAAGGTCCCCATCACCCATGCCGTGACCATCGTGGGCTGGGACGACAGTTACTCGAAGGAGAACTTCGGCAACCCCGACCCCGCGACGGGCGAGGTCAATCCCAGTCACCAGCCTCCAGGGGACGGTGCCTGGATCGTCAAGAACAGCTGGGGTTCCAAGGACGGCGGATTCCCCAATGAGATCCCCGGTGGCTGGGGAATAGACGGAAGCGGCTACTTCTATCTCTCGTATTACGACAAGACCATCTCCAAGCCCGAGACGTTTGACTTCGACGTCAAGTCCATGGTCGACGAGCGTGAGTTCTATTCGATCTACCAGTACGACTACATGCCGTCACAAAGTGCGGTGTCGCAGGCCGATACCCGTCAGATACAGGAGGCCAATGTCTTTGCCTCTGACGGCGGTCAGACGGTACGCAAGCTGACCTGCGAGACGACGCGTCCGAACACCGAGGCAACCTTCGAGGTCTACCATCTCGACAAGGATGCGACGACCCCGGTTCAGGGTGAGAAGCTCGCGACCGTCAAGGCAACGTACGATTTTGGCGGATTCCACACCATCGACTTGGGTGATCAAGCGTTTTCCCTGCCCGAAGGCGAGCTCTTCTCCGTGGTGCTGACCCAGAAGTGCCTGGATGACGGCAACTACTACGTGAGCTTCGACGCCGGTTATGACAAGAAGACGTGGGAGAAGCTCTACGACCAGAACTACGAGAAACACCACGACACCATCTTTGCCAACGTGGTCGAAATCCTGAGCAACGAGCTCTGGGAACGTGAGTATGAGAGTGCGTTGGAGGATGGCAAGAACGACGAGGAGGCAAAGGCCGCGGCTACCGCTTATATCGAGGACCCCGGCAAGGTGGAGGAGATAAAGCAGCTCGCAGAAGAGCAAACCGTGGAGCAGGTCAAGAGCATGTCGCCCGCCTTCTACTCGAAGAGCGTGGTAAACGAAGGCGAGAGCTTCCTCTTTGCCGCTCCTGACGAGGATCCCGGCGCCGACCTTGCATGGAGGGACTTCTCTAAGGACGCACGGGACATCGATGCGCTTGCCGGCACCCAGATAGACAACTTCCCCATCAAGGCCTACGCTTACGAGGATCCCGCGGCTGACGAAGATCTCAAGAAACTTGAAGATAACGTGAAGTGGGCCAAGGACCTGATGGATAGCGCCGTCGCCAGCAAGGACGGCTCCGATGTGCATCCGTCCAAGTATTGGGTGCCGACCGACATCTTCACCGAGCTGGAGACGAGGGTGAAGCAGGCCGAGGATCTGATCGCCTCCGACAAGCCCACGCAGCTCAACATCGATAAGGCACTCTTCAACTTCGATAAGGCGATGACGGATTTCAGAAACGCTCGCAAGGCTGGTACCGAAGGCGCCTACGATCCCGAGCAGACCACCATGTTCCGTCTGTACAATCCGAATTCCGGCGAGCATTTCTACACGGCGAGTGCCATCGAGCGCGATGCGACCGTTGCAGCTGGCTGGAATGACGAGGGTATTGGCTGGGTTGCACCGGACAAGTCAACGACACCTGTGTATCGCCTGTATTCGGGCACTGACCACCACTATACGACTTCGACCGTCGAGCGGGATTGCCTGGTTTCGGTAGGCTGGGATGACGAGGGCGTCGGATGGTATTCCGACGATGCCCAGGGAGTGCCCCTGCACCGCGAGTTCAATCCCAACGTCGATCCGAGTGCACCCTTTAACAATTCCGGATCGCATAATTACACGACGAGCGAAGCCGAACGCGACTATCTCGTGAGCATTGGCTGGAGATACGAGGGCGTCGGCTGGTATGGCATGAAGTAGCA
>CABURF010000125.1 GCA_902493755.1 uncultured Coriobacteriia bacterium | reverse complement strand
GGTCGTTGCCGATCTCGAGCCCTATGGTTTCAAGGAGCTCAATCTCGATGATCTCTCCAAGAAGGAGCGTCGTTTTGCTCGCGATTACTATCGCGAGTACATACGCCCCGTACTCTCGCCGCAGGTCGTCGACGAGCGTCATCCGTTCCCGCATCTGCGCAACAAAGAACTCTACATCGCGACGTTGCTGAGCGAGGAGGACGGTAGCCAGCATCTCGGCATAGTGCCCGTTCCGGAGAACATCGCGCCCATCATCTGCGACCCGGAAGAACCGCTCCACTTCGTGCGTGCCGAGAAGCTCATCGCCTACCACGTCAAGAAGATCTTCGACATCTACGAGACATCAGAGCCATGCATCATCTCGGTTACGCGCAATGCTGACATCAGCTTTGACGAGGAGAAGTTCGCCGATGACGAGGGCGATTATCGTCTGCATGTGTCGCGCCTGCTCAAGAAGCGCAACCGCCTCAACCCCGTGCGCCTCGAGGTCGAGGGCAAGCCAGAGAAATTGCTTCTTGCCGGTCTGCTCAAGCGTCTCAAGCTCACGAAGAACCAAATGTACGCTTACAGCGCCCCCATCAACCTTGGCTGGGTCTTTGGCCTGGAACGCCGCGTCGATGCCGACAAGAGGGACAAGCTCAGCTACGCGCCCTTCGTGCCGCGTGCATCGGCTGAGTTCGACCTCGGTCGCTCGATCATGGCGCAGGTCGAGGAGCGTGACCGTCTCCTGTTCTTCCCCTATGACTCTATCGATCCCTTCCTGCGCATGCTGCAGGAGGCGGCCATCGATCCGGACGTGCTCTCCATCAAGATTACGGTGTATCGCCTGGCAAGCGAATCGCGCGTGGCGCAGCACCTCGCCGAGGCTGCCGAGAACGGCAAGGAAGTCACCGTTCTCATGGAGTTGCGTGCGCGTTTTGACGAGGCGAACAATATCGACTGGTCGGGACGTCTCGAGGAAGCCGGATGCAACATCATCTATGGCATGGAGAACTACAAGTGTCACTCCAAGGTGTGTCTGATCACCAAGCGCTCCGCTGGTGGCGTAACCTACATCACGCAAATCGGCACGGGCAACTACAACGAGAAGACGGCACGTCTCTACACCGACCTGAGCCTCATGACCTCCGATGCCGAAATCGGACGCGATGCCGTCACGTTTTTCCAGAACATGCTCATCGGCAACCTGAACGGCTACTATCGCAGGTTGCTCGTCGCTCCGGTGGCCATCAAACGCACCATCCTCAAGCTCATCGACCGCGAGATCGCCAAGGGTCCCGCCGGACGCATTACGCTCAAGTGCAATTCGCTTACCGAGCGAGATATCATCGATCGCCTGGCCAAGGCATCGCAGGCGGGCGTGCAGGTTCGCATGAACATTCGCGGCATCTGCTGCATGGTGCCAGGCATCGAGGGCAAGACCGAGAACGTGCATGTGCGTAGTATTGTCGGCCAGTTCCTCGAGCACAGTCGTATCTTCGTCTTCGGCGAAGGCGACGACATGCGCATGTACGTCGGCTCGGCCGACCTCATGACGCGTAACCTCGTGCATCGTGTCGAGGTGGCGGTGCCCATCACCACGCATCGCGCCCGCGAGGCAATCATGCTCTTCCTCGACAAGATCTTCGAGGACAACGTCAAGGCGCGCACGCTCGAGGCAGATGGCGAATACAAGATGGTTGCCGAGAGTCGCGACAAGGACATGTGCCCGTGTGACGAGAAGTTCAGCATGCAAGCCTGGTGCATCGACCATCCGATGCAGGGCGTGAAGCGCGTCGCTCCGCTGCCTTTAGAGCTGAAGCAAGAGCCCAAGCGCGTCTTTGAACCCGAATCCAAGCCCGAACAAGAAGTCGAATCCGAACTTGAGCCTGCTTCATTCCGGGAAGACGAGCAACCCGAGGCGCTGGAGGAGGCCGACATCGAGCTGCTCTCGGCGGATTCCGAGGTCGAGGACCTGCCAAGTGCTGCAAACTCGGAGGAAAATGCCGAGGAGCCTACGGACAAGAAGTCGGGTAAGAAGAACAAGGACAAGAACGGCAAAAAGGATAAGGACAAGTCCGAGAAAAAGGACAAGCCCGAGAAGAAGGTCGAGAAGAAGTCCGAGAAAAAGGGCAAGGACAAGGCTGACCTGGACCTGCCGTTCATCACGACCAAGCCAGCGCACAGCGCCGGATTCAACGCCTCTGCCATGTTGGATGAGAACGTCAACATGGATGATCAGCCGCTTGGCAAGCACTTCAAGCCCTCGAAGAAGTCGCCTGAGACTCCCAAGCCCGTAGCAGCGGATGTCCCGATGAGCGTGGAAAGCACCGAGCAACGTCTTGCGCGCGAACGCTCGTACATGAGCGACTTCCCTCATACGACACCCAAGGTCGAGGAGCCGGATGAGGTGCAGGAACACGAAGCACGGCACGAGGCACAGCACGAGGCGCAGCATGAGGCACCCAAGAAAAAGGGCTGGTTCAGGAGCCTGTTTAGCTAAGGCCGTGGCGGCCGGGCAGATACATCGAGTATGAGCGTTGACGAGGGAATATATCTGGATTATGCGGCGGCAACGCCTGTTGACGAGCAGGTACTCGATGCGATGCTGCCTTACTTTTCGCAAGACTTTGCGAATCCTTCGGCATCGTACGCACCTGCGCGTCAGGTGCATGCGAGCGTGGAGGATGCTCGTGCGCGCATTGCGCATCTCATGGGGGGCAAACCCGCCAACATCGTCTTCACGGCGGGTGCGACCGAGGCGAACAACCTCGCGCTTACCGCCGCCGCGCCTGATGCGCATATCGTCGCAAGTGCCATTGAGCACGCGAGTATGCGTAGCTGCGTGTCAGCGCGCGAGAATGGCTCGTTCGTGCCTGTTGATGCGCAGGGCTTCGTGAGTCCTGATGCTTTGAAGGCAACGATTCGCCCCGATACGGAGCTCGTCAGCATCGCCCTTGCCAATGGTGAGATTGGGACGATTCAACCGCTGCGCGAGCTTGCGCAAGTCGTAGGCGATGAGCGTGCGCGCCGCCTCGCGGCCGGTGATATGCGCCCCATCTACCTACACACGGATGCCTCGCAGGCGGCAGCACTCAGGACGCTCAACGTTTCCTCGCTCGGGGCAGACCTTGTCACCGTATCTGCCGCCAAGATGTATGGTCCCAAGCAGATGGGTCTGCTCTGGGTTCGCAGTGGCATCGAGCTACGTCCGCTCGTGCGTGGTGGCGGCCAGGAGGCGGGCTTGCGCAGCGGGACGGAAAACGTTCCGGGCATCATCGGTTTCGCGCGTGCCTTCGAGCTTGTCCGCGAGCGGCGCGAGGGCGAGGCAAAGCGCCTGCGCGAGCTGCGCGATTGGCTGCAAGCTACGTTGACTGCTGCGTTTGCCGATGCCGTCGTTGCGGGGCCGACACGTGACATCCAACGTCTCGACAACCTCCTGCACATCTCTTTCCCGGGACTGCTCGCCCGCCGTCTCGTCATCTCGCTCGATCAGCATGGTGTCTATGTCGGGACGGGCTCGGCGTGTGCTGCGAGCAAGATGACGGTCTCGCCCGTGCTCGAGGCGATCGGTGTGCCACCAGAAGTCGCCGAGGGCAGCGTGCGCATCACGCTTGGACACGATACGACGCGTGAGCAGGTCGAGCGGGCGGCGCAGATCATCATCGAGGTCGTTCGCGCCGAGATAAAGCGCGTGGGCTAGCTCGCGTCTTGTCATTTCGACCGCAGGCGCGCAGCGCCGGAGTGGAGAAATCTCGCCATTTCGTTGTCATCTCGACTGGAGTGGTCATCAGACCGCAGAACGGAGAGATCTTCGCAAGAGATTTCTCGACTGCGCGACCTACGGTCGCTCCGCTCGAAATGACAGAGGGGCAGCCGCTCCGTTCGAAATACGTGGTATCTTCATTTCTATTGAAAGCCGTAAGTGGAGAGGACGTACATGGCGCAGAAGGTCATCGTCGGCATGAGCGGGGGAGTGGACTCCTCGCTGGCTGCGGCGCTGCTCGTGGAACAGGGCTATGACGTCACGGGCGTGTACATGCGCAACTGGTCGGTCGATTTGCCGGGGTTCAAATGTCCCTGGGCCGAGGATCTTGCCGATGCCGAGCGCGTGGCCGTGCAGTTGGGCATTGACCTCGATGTTTGGGATTACGAGGAAGAATACAAACGCGATGTGGTCGATTACCTGGTCGATTGCTATGCGCATGGCCTCACGCCCAATCCGGATGTCATGTGCAACGAGAAGGTGAAGTTTGGCGTCTTCGCGCGCGAGGCTTTCGAGCGTGGCGCAGACTACATCGCGACGGGACATTATGCGCGTGTGTTCCCCGACGAATCGAACGCAGAGTGCGGCCGCTTGCTTCGCGCGCTCGACGAGCACAAGGACCAGACTTACTTTTTATGGCGTGTGCCGGGGACGGTGCTGGCTCGCACGTTCTTTCCCATCGGCGAGATCGAGAACAAGGCAGTCGTACGGGAGATGGCCGCGCAACGTGGACTCGAGGTTGCGACCAAACACGATTCCGATGGTATCTGCTTCATAGGGCCAGTCTCGATTCG
>CABURF010000124.1 GCA_902493755.1 uncultured Coriobacteriia bacterium | reverse complement strand
CGATATCGATATCCGGATCATTGACAATATCCTCATATGAGTCGACGATTGAATCATCGGGAATGCCAAGGGCTTCGAGCTTGGAGCGCGTGCGTGTCGTTGCCTTGGCAATCACCATGTCGACGCCCGCATGTCTCATGAAATCATCGTGGTGCTTTTGCAATATGCGAATGAATCCGCCACCGACGGTTCCGCATCCCACCAGACCGAGCTTCACTTGCTTCATGCATATCTCCTTTTGAAAATGCCTACGCATTCGAGCATACGTCACGTGCGAGCAGATCGTCATAGGTCTCACGGCGCACGACCTCGCGAGCTACGCCATCATGGACGAAGACGATGCCGGGACGCACCTGCTTGTTATAGTTGCTCGCCATCTCGTTGCAATACGCGCCGGTGCCGAGTACGCAGATATGATCGCCGGCCTCGCACGCCTGCAGGGGGGCGTTCTTCACGACGACGTCACCCGACTCGCAATGCTTGCCGACGATGTCACAGATGACATCACGGGGTTTGTCAGCACGCTCTACGACGAATGCCTCGTACTTCGACCCATAGAGCGCCGTGCGGATGTTATCCGTCATACCACCATCGATGGCAACGTAGGTGCAGATGCCGGGAACCGTCTTGACCGATCCGACGGTGTAGAGCGTGATGCCCGCGTTCGCTACGATGGAGCGGCCAGGCTCCACGAAAATGTGCGGATATGGGTAATCGTATTCGCTGCAATTGGCGTGGATGGCGCCCGTCGCAATCTGGGCGAATTGCGCAATGGTCGAGGGACGATCGTAGATGGTATAGGGAATGCCCAGACCGCCGCCCATATCGAAGACCTGAGCGACGAAGTCATGCGCCTGACGCATGTCGTTCATAAAGCCGAACATGGTGTTAATGGCCTCGACATAGGAGGTGAGCTCGAAGATTTGCGAGCCGATGTGACAGTGGAACCCGGCGACCTCGACTCCGGGCAGCGTCAGCGCATAGACAAGGGCTTCCTCGGCCGCACCGTTGCGAATGTTGAAACCGAATTTGGAATCCTCGTTGGCCGTCTGGATATACGCATGCGTGTCAGCCTCGATACCGGGACAGACGCGAATGATGATGCGCTGGGTGACACCCTGCGCGCTCGCATAGGTCGAGATGCGCTCAATCTCCTCATGCGTATCGACGACGAAGCACGCGACGCCGGCATCGATGTACTCCTCGATCTCGCGTTGGGACTTGTTGTTGCCCTGGGCAAAGACATGCTCCATCGGAAATCCCGCCGCCTTGGCGATGGCAAGCTCTCCACCACTGGCCACGTCGATATAGCAATCCTCCTCGGCGACGATCTTGTCCATGGCGACGCAGCAGAAGGCCTTGGCGGCATAGACGATGTCGCTTTGCGGGTAGCAGGTACGGAACTCATCGCGATAGTCTGCGAGTTGCTTGCGGATATGACCCTCGTCGTAGACATAGAGCGCGGTACCGAAATCGCGGGCGATGTCGCGCAAATCGATGCCATCGAGCATCACCTTCTCGCCGTCAACGTCCATGTTCATGGGGGCGACCTTGAGGAGGTCGGATGCCTTCATGTAGTCGGGCAGAACATGTTCGCGTGTTGGTGCAATTGACATGCTGAACTTCTCCTTTGGTTACATGCTCGTAGGTGCCGAAACACCGAGCAGAGACAGGGCGTTTCTCAGGACGCGGCGTGTCGCGTCACAGACGTAGAGACGCGCCGTCGTGAGCTGCGCGTCATCGCCGATGACGTGACATTGGGTATAGAACTGATGGAACTCGCTTGCGAGGCTCGTCGCGTAATGCGTGAGCCTGAACGGGGCAAGGTCACGCGCGCATCCTGCAACCAGCTCGCCAAACTCGTCGATGCGGCGTGCAAGGGCAAGTTCCGCCTCATGCGTAAGCGGCGAGAGGTCGGCATCGGCTGGGATAAGGGACGCGGCGATGGCGTCCGGGTTTGCTTCGGACGCGTTTGCATCCTCGATGCCGGCGGCCTTGCGCAGGATCGAGCATATGCGCGCATGAGCATACTGGACATAGTAGACGGGATTGGTCGAATCCTGCTTCTTGGCCTGCTCAATATCGAAGTCAATCGCCTGGTCGGTTGAGCGCGCGAGCATGAGGAAGCGCGTGGCGTCGGCTCCGACCTCGTCAAGGACCTCCTCGAAGCTCACCATCTCGCCCGTGCGCTTGGACATGCGTACGGGTTCGCCATCGCGAAAGAGGTTGACCATCTGTCCGATGACGACCTCGGGTTGACCGGGGTGGTCGAAGACATGGCCAACCGATTGGATGCGCTTGATATAGCCATGATGATCGGCGCCGAGGATGTCGATGCAGCGATCGAAGCCGCGGTCGAACTTGTTCTTGTGATAGGCGATGTCGGGCGCAAAATAGGTATAGCTGCCGTCGGCCTTGACGAGGACTCGGTCCTTATCGTCACCGAACTCCGTGGTCCTGAACCACATGGCATCGTCTTTATCGTAGAGGTATCCCCTCTCGCGCAGCGCATCGAGAGCACGCGTGAGGCGAGAGCTCCCATCGGCGTCCGTGGCATAGGTGCTACGCTCGGAATACCACACGTCGAACTCGAGGCCAAAACCCGCGAGCAGCTCCTTTGTATGCTCGAAGACCGTCTTGTACGCGAGCTCCTTGAAATATGCCGCGCGCTCGTCGGCGTCGGCGTCGACCCAGGCAGCGCCCTCTGCATCGTAGATGATGCCGGCGATATCGATGACGTAGGCGCCGGCATAGCAGTTTTCGGGAAGCTCGGCTCGATACGAATCCATGTTCTCGATGATGATTTCGTAAGCGCCCTCGACATCCGTCGCGGCACCTTCGGCAATGAGGCGTGCAACCTGCAGGTAGCGGAGTGCCACGGACTCCGCGAAGATGTCCATCTGGTTGCCCGCGTCGTTGATGTAGAACTCGCGGGTCACGTCGTAGCCTGCGAAGGAAAGGACGTTTGCCATCGCATCGCCGAGTGCTGCCCAACGGCCATGCCCCAAATGCATGGGGCCTGTCGGATTGGCGGAGATGAACTCGAGGTCGACCTTGATACCATCGCCGTCGTGGCTCGAGCCATAGCGCGCGTCCTCGCTACGCACTACGCGAAACACGCTTTGCAATGCGGCATCGGAGAGCTTGATGTTGATGAAACCGGGGCCGGCGATTTCGACAGAGGCGACTTCGGGTGCGTCGGCAATATGCGCGACGATAATTTGCGCGATATCACGGGGATTCATGTGCGCTTGCTTGGCGCATCGCATGGCAATGGAACTCGCCCAATCGCCATGCGCAAGGTCACGAGGACGCTCGACCTGTGCCGATGGCAGGTCATCGAGGGGGAGTTCGCCAGATTCGATGGCGGATTTGATGGCTGATGTGATGATGTCTTCTACTAACGTACGCACGGATGCTCGATTCCTTTCAGGCTAATTGCATACGAAGCAACTATTCTAGCCGAACACGGGCGCGTTATACGCGAGAAGTACAAGGTAGCTTGGGTTATTCGGTATAGGTCGCGAGTGCGTTGCTTGACTTGAGATACGCAAGGACAGCCGACATGACACATTCCCTGATGTCGATCGTCTCACACGTATACTCGGTATAGACCTCGAGCGTCGCGCTGATGGCATTGAGCGATGCGCTGTCGAGGGAAAGCTCCGGCCTCATATCTTCATAGAGGTATCCGGCCTTCTTGAGCGCATCATATGCAAGCTGGGGCAATTTCTCCCCTATCGCCTCCAAATCCGCCATGCTCGAGAACTCGAATGTCAGGTCGGTCGTCTGGAAGGGCGGCAAAACGGTTACCGCATTCGAGTTGAAGACCGCGTTGGGAATGATGTAGCTGTTGCCATCAGCATCTTCCATCTTCACGACGCGCCAGGTGATGTCGTCTATTTTGCCCGTAATATCCCTGATCGAAATCCAATCCCCCAGCTTGAAGTCACGCGACAGGGAAACCTGCAGACCACCAATGAGGTTGGATATCGTGTTTTGCAAACCGAGGGAAAGCGCGATACCACCGACGCCGAGAGCTCCCCACAGCACCGAGGTGTTGTAGTTGAAGCACCATTTCAGAATGCACGAGATGCTCACGAACCAGATAACGACGCGTATGATGTTGGCGACAATCGAGCCACCGACCACACCACCCGTCGCCTTCTTGAGCGTCCGGTACATCACCTTGACGAGAAGATGCGTAATCAGCATCGTCCCCAGAATCGTGAATATGGCAACGGCGGCAACGAGGACGTAGCCGCCGTGATGATACAGATATGTGCTTTCGATGACCTCCACGAGCGTGCGCGGCGTTCTTCGTGTTATCCAGCGTAGTCGATGAGCTTGGCGGCGACTTGCTTCTTGCGGGAAAGCACGCCCGGCATCCAAACGGGGCCGTCAGCGAAGGAAATCTCGAAGGCATCGGCGATGAAGTCGGTGTCACCGGCGGCAATGAAATCGCTACCCTCGACAATGATGTCGGTCAGGAGCATAAGGGCCGCATCATAGCCGCCCTCTTCCTGAATCTTGGCAACCTGCGCGGC
>CABURF010000123.1 GCA_902493755.1 uncultured Coriobacteriia bacterium | reverse complement strand
ACCAATATCCGACGTATCAGGTCTTTCTTGCCTTCATCTTCTCGATGGCATTGACCATGATCGTCATGCCCTTCTTTATCAAGCTTCTCAAGGTACGGCAAATAGGCCAACAGGTGCGTGCAGACGGTCCGCAAGGCCACCTTGTCAAGCAGGGTACGCCCACCATGGGTGGTATCGTCATCCTGCTCATGATGACTGCCTCGATCTTCCTTGTAGGTTCACCTGACCCGCCGTTATTGCTCATCTTGGCAGCAACGCTGCTCACGGGTTTGCTGGGGTTCATTGACGACATTTCCAAGGTCGCCAAGGAGCGCTCGCTCGGTTTGCTTCCCTATCAGAAAATGGTTGCGCTCACGTTTATATCCGTGAGCTTTTGCCTCATTGCGGTCAATTATCTGGGTATCGAGCCGTACGTAACCATTCCCTTCACGCAATTCAGTCTCGACCTGGGCGTTCTTATGACCGTCCTTCCCTTCGGAGGCGGTTTCGAGATTCCCTGGCTTTACGTTATCTTTGTCTTTCTGCTCATGGCCGGTATGGCCAATGCCGTGAACCTCACCGATGGCCTCGACGGCCTTGCCGGTGGTGCGATCATGATCGTCATGCTCGTCATGGCCGCTATCGCGTTTCGCACGGGTCAGCTCGATGTCGCGGTGTTCGCGACGGCCGCTGCGGGTGCCTGCGTCGGTTTTCTCTGGTTCAACTGCTATCCGGCTGGCATCTTCATGGGTGACACGGGTTCCCTTGCACTTGGCACGGCGTTTGCGGCCATTGCCGTCATGACCAAGACCGAGCTCTTCAGCATCATCATCGGTGGTCTGTTCGTCATTGAGGCGCTTTCGGTCATGATTCAGGTGCTGTATTTCAAACGCACGCGCAAGCGCGTCTTTCTTATGGCGCCTTTGCATCATCATTTTGAGAAAAAAGGCTGGTCTGAGACCAAGGTCGTCATCAGGTTCTGGATTGTCACCGGTCTCTGCGCGGGAGTGGGCTTCGCCGTCTACTTCATCGGGTCAATGTAGGGGAGGTGCTGCTATGGCTTCCATGCTCGTACTTGGTCTCGGGAAAAGTGGCGTTGCCTCCGCTCGGCATGCGCTTAGTTCCGACGAGGAACTCATCATTTACGCTGGCGCTGCAAATGAGGCGACAATGGCTGCCGCGCGCGAGTTCGAGGAGGCGGGAGTCCACGTCATCTTCGATGCCGAGGATATCGAGGGCAGCTTCGATACCTGCGTCGTGTCGCCCGGTATTCCGCAAAGCGGGAGCTTCTATGCGAGCGCTAAGCGCGCAAGCAAGGAGATCATCAGCGAGCCAGAATATGCCTGGCGTCTTTCGCCCCGGTCATGGATTGCCGTGACGGGAACGAATGGCAAGACTACGACGACTTCGTTCGTGACGCACCTGCTCAATTGCTGTGGCAAATCCGCCTACGCCTGCGGTAATATCGGGATGACCTGCATTGGCGCCGTCGAGCATCGTGGCGAGGATGAGGTTCTCGTTGCCGAGATGTCGTCCTACCAGCTGGCATCGACCGTCGGTTTTGCCCCGCAGGTTGCCATTCTGCTCAACATCACGCCCGATCACATCTCCTGGCATGGCAGCTTCGATGCCTATGCGCAGGCAAAGTTCAAGGTCTTCGAGAACATGGAGGCGGGTTCGACGGCTGTCGTTGGCGCAAGCGTGCTCGATGCCTATCCCGAACTGCAGACGCGACTAGAAAGGCGGGGAATCAGGCTCGTAACCGTGGGCATGCGGGTCGATTCGACCTGCGCGTTCGAGGATGCTGAGGGCATGCTCGTCTACCAGGATGAGTTTGGGCAGTGTCATGAGCTCGTCTCGACTCGGGAGCTTGGCATCCAGGGTGCTCACAATGTCGAGAACGCCCTCTGTGCTGCAAGTGCCGCTCTCGCCTGCGGTTGCGAGTTCGCATGTGTCCGGGAGGGTCTCACGAGCTTCAAGCCGCTCGAGCACCGTCTTGAGCCCTGTGGCAGCATCGATGGCATCGACTTCTTCAACGATTCGAAGGCGACCAACGTCGATGCCACCCTCAAGGCGCTCACGGCTTTCCCCGATCGCAAGATCGTGCTGCTGCTTGGCGGCAGGGACAAAATGACCGCACTTGACGAACTTGTCGAGGCTTGTGCGGACGCTTGCCGCGCTGTCGTCGCATATGGCGAGGCAGGCGAGCGTTTCCGTGAGGCCTTCGCGGATAGTCCCATCGATTCGTATCTCGAGGCGGGCATGAAGCAGGCGCTCGATTGCGCCTGCGAGGTCGCGCAGCCCGGTGACGCGATCGTGCTCTCGCCCGCATGCGCCTCCTTCGACGAGTTCGACTCGTTCGAGCATCGCGGACAGGTGTTCAAGGAGTGCGTTTCCCTGAGGATGCGGGCATAGGTGCATCATGGCACGCAAGCAGGTGACATCCAAGACGAAGGCCAGGGCAGGCTCCTCTCGCTTGCTTTCGGAGCCATCTGCCATCATGGCACCGCGCCTGCTTTTCATTCTGAGCGTTGTCGCACTGTGCATACTCGGCATCATCATGGTCTACTCCGCCTCGTCGATAGCGGCCTATAACGAGTTCGGTGACGCCGCGTACTACGTCAAGCGCCAAGCGGTCTTCCTTGCCCTCGGTCTCGTCTTGTGCATCATCTGCTGCCGTGTGCCCTATTCCTTCTGGGGACAGCCGGTTGTCTTCATCGGCTTCTGGCTCGCCACCGTTGCCATGCTCTCGCTGACCGCGTTCGGCATGGGTGTAAGCGCCCTGGGTGCCGAGCGTTCCATCGTCATCGCCGGTTTCAATTTGCAGCCGGCTGAATTCGCCAAGATCACCGTGCTCATGGCCGTGGCTTCCATCGTGCAGATGCGCATGAATGGGGTAGTGAGCGGACGCCGCTTCATCGTCATCGTGCTCGTGGCCACCATCGTTCCCCTGATCCTGATCTACCGCCAGCCCGATCTGGGCACGGCGATCATCCTTGCCGTCGGACTCATCGCATTGGCCCTGCTCGCGGGAATCTCCTGGAAGCTCATCGCGCTGATCTTTGGCGTTGTCATCGCCTATATCGTCGTGGCCTGCATCACGCAGCCCTACCACCTCGATCGCATCGTTTCTATGCTTGACCCCTGGGTCGATCCGCAGGGTGATGGCTATCAGGCGATTCAATCTCTGTACGCTTTTGGAAGCGGCGGCGTTTTCGGCACGGGCCTGGGGCTTTCTCGTCAGAAGTACCTCTACCTGCCTTATGCGCACACCGATTTCATCTATGCGATCGTCGGCGAGGAACTGGGCCTCATCGGCGCCGTTTTCGTGGTGATGCTCTTCGGGCTCTTCATCTTTGCCGGCATGCGCATCTGCCGCAATGCACCGGACATGTTCGGATGCATGCTGGCTGGCTCGTTTACGGTCATGATCGGGTTTCAGGCCTGCGTGAACATGGCCTGCGTCACGGGCATTGCCCCCGTAACCGGCAAGGCGCTTCCGTTCATCAGCTACGGTGGCTCGTCCCTCATCGCGACGATGATCATGATCGGCATCATTCTGTCCGTCTCGCTGCGCTCAAAGGTCGGCATGAGCCACGAGCGCAAACGCGACAATCTCAGGGTCATCGATGGCAGGGACGGGATGCGGAGCGAGACGTCCTCGTCACATGTCGAGCGCGACAACGTCATCCGTCTGCATGACCCTGCCCGCAAGAGAGATGTCACGGCATCGGGCTCGCGTGTTGCTTCGACGCGAAGAGAGGGACCTCGCTCGGCTCAAACGGCGAGGAGCACGGGTACACATGATGCCGTGTCGTCACAACGGAGTGGATATGCCGGTTTGACGAGAAGGCGCAGCTCTGGATATAGGCGCTAGTCGTCTGTCGCGATGCGCTGCTCTGCCAAGAGCCTTTGGCATGGGGTACACTTCTCGTTACGTTCGAAAGGGAGTCTGCCGTGTATTTCGTCATTTCTGCCGGTGGGACCGCCGGTCACATTAATCCAGCACTTGCCGTTGCCGATGAGTTACGCCATCGAGGTCATGAGATTCTCTTCGTGGGAACGCCCGACCACATCGAATCGAGACTTGCGACGCAGGCTGGCTTCGAGTTCACGGGTTTTGCGGTGAGCGGTTTTGACAAAGCGCATCCTCTCACCATGTTGACGTCGGGTGTCAAGCTCCTCAAGGCAACGCGTTGCGCCAAGAAGCTCTTTGCGCGTAAACGCCCCGATGCGGTTATCACCTTTGGAGCCTACGTGTCCATTCCGGTGGGCAGGGCCGCCTTCGAGATGGAAATCCCCCTCGTCATTCACGAGCAGAATTCCGTGACCGGCATGGCAAACGCCTACCTTGCCAAGCACGCCACGGTAATCGCGCTCACCTACGCGGAAAGCGCCAAGAGCATCGAGGGTGCCCACTGCGAGCCGGTCGTTCTTGGCAATCCCGTGCGCGCTTCATTCGAGAGCTGCACGCGCGAGCAGGCTCGATCCGCGCTCGGTATTTCCGACGATGCGACCGTCCTGCTTGTCATGGGCGGCAGTCTTGGCGCACAGCATATCAACAAGGCGATTTGCGAGATGAAAGACCGCTTGCTTGC
>CABURF010000122.1 GCA_902493755.1 uncultured Coriobacteriia bacterium | reverse complement strand
TTCCAGCTTCGACTGGCATGTCGTAAACGCATATGACTGCATAACGAGATGGGGTGTTCCCGTGTTCGTGATGATCAGCGGTGCGCTCTTTCTTGATTCCAGCCGTCCACAGCCCCTCAAGAAGCTATGGGGCAAGAACATCCTCCACATCGTGGTTCTCATTCTCTTCTGGGGCCTTTTCTACGCGTTGATCTACGACCGACCCGGGCAGCTCTCGCCCGAATCGCTCACGGGCTTCCTCGAAGCAGCCATATTCGGCCCCCAGCATCTCTGGTTTCTCTTCATGCTCATCGGGCTTTACGCCATCGTGCCGTTGCTCAGGTGCATCACGGCACACGAAGATGCCACGAAGTACTTTCTCGCTATCGGATTCGTCTTAAACGTGGTGCTCCCCCTTGCAACTACCAACGGCATGTTCCCGTTACTAGATAGGCTCATGGGCGCCTTCATGATCAAGCTGCCCCTGGGCTACTCGTTCTACTTCGTTCTTGGCCATTACCTCGCCTCACACGTTTTCACGCGGCGCATTCGCATCGGGATCTACTTCTTGGGGCTCCTGGGCCTCGTTGCGGCGACGATGGCGTCCGCCTGGTTTTCCGGCATTGCCCATGCGGCAGACAACGTGATAATCGCGGGCTCGTGTTTCTTCATGTTCTCGGCAACGGGCATCTTCGTCTTCGTCAGGCAGCTGTTCCATGAGCATGAGCCAAGTGTCCGGGGCAAGCGCCTCGTGACGACACTTTCCTCGTGCACCCTGGGAGTCTATGTCATCCACATCTTCGTGCTGCGACTGCTGATGCAACTCGGCATAAGCGGAATCGTCCCCCATGCCCTCGTTTCAATTCCCGGTATGGCCCTACTGACATGCATCCTTTCCTTCGGCATCGCCTACGTGCTCAAGAAAATCCCGGTTTTCGGATCCTATTTCGTGTAAACACGATCTCGACTCCCCGGAGCCCGGATTCCCCGCATATGCAAGCGGACAGGCCCGTTACGGTGTATGCTTGAGCGTGAACGAAATTGGCGACGATTGGAGAAGCCATGATTCACGAGATCACCGACGAGAACTTCGAATCCGAGGTCATGGACGCCAAGAGCCCCTGCGTCATCGAATTCACCTCCGACTGGTGCGTGTTGTGCAAGGACATGGCCCCCGCGTTCGAGAAGGTCGCCGAAGAACTCGGTGACAAGGTGAAGTTCTGCAGCGTGGACACCGGCAAGCAGCGAAAGCTGGGCATCACGTTTGCCGTCGGTTCGCTTCCCTACGTCGTCTATGTGGCAAACGGTAAGATGACGCCGTTGTTCGACGAGCTCGTGTCAGCAGATAGGCTGCGCGAGCGCGTGCAGTTCATGCTCGATGGCGGCGAAGTCGCGACAACGCGTCCCGTCAACCTCGCGCACCTGCACCGGTAACACATATCTCTACTTACGAGAGCTCATCTTTGTGAAGTTGCGATCCTGCGTTTGCCACCAGACGTAGTCTTCCCAAGCTTCGGGTGCCCAGACCTTATTCATCGTCCACCAGCTCGTGAACAGAAAGCATAATGAGCATTTATATCGAAACGAGGCTGCGTTGGCGCGCGACATGCACGGCGGCACCGTGGCTTTCGCGGGCAATCGCGTCTCGCAATGCCACGGCAGGCAGCTCGTAGTCGTTGTTATTCTCAGAGACGTGCATGGCAATGACTGCCGCAAGCCCGTCATGCAGCAAGCCGGCAAGCTCAGCGGCGCTTTGCTCGTTGGAGAGGTGCCCGCGCTCTGAGGCGATGCGGCGCTTGAGCGGATACGGGTACGGCCCCTCGGCGAGCATCTTTGGGTCATGGTTTGCCTCGATCGCGAGAAGGCGACATCCGCCCAGCACCTCATGCGCCTGGGGCGTCACGACGCCCGTGTCGGTCATGTAACCGATCACGTCACCACCGCATTCGACGCGAAAGCCGAAGGACTGCGCCGCGTCATGCGAGGTGGCAAACGCGTGAATCGCGAATCCGGCAAGATCGAGCTCGTCACCGGAAGTAAAGGCGTGGGCATCGCAGAGATCCTGCTCGAGCAACTCGCCGATGTCGCAGCTGGCGTCACGCACGGCATCGCTCACGTAGACCGTCGGATGCACATCAAGCTTGGCGAGCGCCCGGTACACCACACCGAGTCCCTTGGTGTGGTCGGTGTGCTCGTGGGTGATAAGGACTCCCCTCAGCTGGTGCGGATCGAACCCTGCCTCGTCGCAGCGGGAGAGGAAGTCACGCTTGCAGATGCCACAGTCGATGAGCAGTCCGTCGCCCGTCGCCATGTTCTCAACGATTGCCGCGTTACCCTTTGACCCGCTCGCAAGCACGTGAAGCCGCATGCGCGCGTCATTCGTCCGTTGTGCCATGTTGTCATACCGCAAGCTTCGCTATACCCAGCGAACGCGCGACATGTCGAAACGCTTGGAACTACGCGGATCGAGCATCTCCTTGGGGTGTCCCACGGCTATGAGCGCGAAGGGAACGCAGTCCTCCTCGCCACCGATGATCTTGGCGACGGCCTCGATGCGGTCTTGCTCGGGATAGATGCCCAACCACACGGCACCAAGACCCAGCGTCTGTGCCTCGAGCAGGATGTTCTCCGCGCAAGCCGACATGTCCAGGGGAACGCAGTCCTCGAATCGCTTCTCACCGCCCGAGACGCACGGCACGATGACGAGGTCGCATTTGCCCGCGGGATGCGCGTACGGACTGCATGCGGCGAGCTCTTCCTTGACCTGAGGGTCGCGCGTGAGCACGAACTCCCATGGCTGCTGGTTGCCCGCCGACGGAGCCGCCATCGCGGCCTCCATCAGTCGCTCGACCTGTTCGTCGCTTACCGGCTCGTCGGTGAACTCCCTGATGCTCACGCGCGTGAAAATCGCGTCTTCCATGATTGGCTCCCTTTGCTCGTTTGCTCTTGGCAGTTTACTACCTCAGCTGCTCGCGAGGTCGTCGAGCGCATCGCCGGTGACCCGGTAGACCGTCCACTCGTCCATCGGCTTGGCACCAAGTGACAGGTAGAAGCCGATGGATGGCTCGTTCCAGTCCAGGCATGACCACTCTAGGCGACCACATCCACGCTCGACGGCGATGGCGGCAAGCTTCTTGAGCAGCGCCGTGCCACAACCATATCCGCGGTATTCTGGCAACACGAACAGGTCCTCGAGGTAGATGCCCGCACGGCCCAGGAAGGTCGAGAAGTTGTGGAAGAACAGCGCGAACCCGACCTCTCGTCCGTCGACGACGGCGAGCAGGACCTCGGCCTTTTGTTTGTCGAAGATCCATTCCTCGAGCAGCGCCTCGTCGGCGACGACCTCGTCGAGCATGTTCTCGTAGGCCGCGAGCTCCCTGATGAAGTGCAAGATGACCGGCACATCCGACCGCTCGGCATGCCTGATGGTGACCCCTTGTCTCATGACATCCTCCAAAACCAGACAAAACGGTCCCGGCAACTTTTGTCCTATTCCCCACGCAGGGACTCGAAGACATCCGCGAGGAAGGCGGGGTCTTCCGAATCCACGACAACCATCATCGTCTTCGAGCCTTCGTAGGGCAGCCTGCGCTGCGCATCCGGGAACAACGCGTCCAGGCACTCGAAGGGCTTGAGCAGCAGCTCGTCGTCATAGATCCCGCCGACGACCACGTCATCGAGGTAGACGATGTACTCGCCCATCATCTTACGCGTCCTAATGCCGTCAACGCCCGCGAGCAGCTCCAGCACGTAGTCGCGATACTCCTGCGATGAGGCCATGTGCCCTCTCCTTTTCGTGCGAAATGAAACGATATCGCCAGTATACTTCCCTTGCCGCGCCGGCGAAAAACCGATTGGCGTAAATGTATCATGGAAGAACCAAAGCAACGTACTGCCAGCAAACAAGGCGGCAACGCGAAGGAGCCATCATGAGCATGCCCGAAATGAGACGCAAGCTGCAGCACATTCCGCACGACGAATGCCTCGCGATGCTGCGCGATGGCCAGTTCGGCACGCTCGCCGTGCATGGTGCCGACGGATACCCGTATACGGTACCCATGAACTACGCGCTTCTCGACAACGGCGAGGAGCTGCCGCTCGTCTGCATGCACAGCGCGCAGCAAGGGCACAAGATCGAAGCGATTGCGAACGACCCCAAGGTTTGCTTTACCGTCGTGGGCCAAAACCGCATCGTGCCCGAGAGGATAACCGACTACTTCCAGAGCGTCATTGCCTTTGGCAGGGCATGGGTCGAAGACGATCCGCAGATCAGGCTCGACGCCCTGCATGCGCTCGGAGAGAAGTATTGCGCTGGCTTCGAGAACCTCGTCGAAGATGACATCGCCAAAAGCGGACCGCACTGCTCGATCATCCTCATGGAAATCGAGCAACTGACCGGCAAGGAAGGGCTTGACCTTGCCAAGGCCCGCAGGGAATAGCCTATGCGCGCCTTTATCGCCCTGGACATTCCGCCGGTCCTACGTGAGGACGTCGCCGCCCTGGCACGCCAGCTCAAGGCATCCGTAAGGGGGCGCTTCACATCCCGCGAAAACTATCACGTGACGATTGCCTTTCTGGGTGACGTCACCGAACGCGAACTCGCTGACGCTATGCTCGTGCTTGACGAGGCGGCGAGCCG
>CABURF010000121.1 GCA_902493755.1 uncultured Coriobacteriia bacterium | reverse complement strand
GGCCGCGTCGAAGAGCTGGCGCTCGTACTCCTCGCGGCCGTAGGTCTTCACGGCCAGGATGTTGGTGACCGCATCGGACAGCTCGCCGGACAACTGGTTCTGGGCGCTGGCCGCCCTCTCGTTCAGGTGCAAGATGCGCTTGTACATGATGTAGGAGACGACGGCGTATACCGCGAGCATGGCCATGAGCACGCCGGCGTAGATGGGCACGGCGGGAAACAGGATGAGACAGGTGAAGGTGATCGAGCACAGGATGGGAAGGAACGGGAAGTTCATGGTCTGGAGCAGCTGGGTATAGCCGGCCATGAACTTGGAGGTCTGGCTCACGAGCGTGCCGCCGAAGCGGTTGGAGTGAAACGACAGCGACTGGTTGCACAGGCAGTCGAAGGCCATGGTGGCAAGATCGTAGTTCACGGCGATCTGCAGCTTCCAGAGCGTGTAGTCCTGGAGCTTGCTACATGCCTGGCCGGCGACGTTGATGCCGATAAGCGCCGCGATGTAGGGACCGAACACCGCGAACACTTGATCCGCGGCCACCGGCTCGGCGGCGATGCGGTCGACGATGAGGCTCATCACGTAGGGATTACCGTAGGTGAGAAAGCCGCAGAACCCGATGGTCGAGGCCACGAGCGCCACGAACAGTCCCAGGTGATTGCGCGTCGCCAGCCAGTAATAGTGCAGACTACGCCTCGTCAACGATTGCTTCTTCGACATCAGATCCCTCTTCCCATGCTCTTTTGGCGATGACAACCGAGAGCATACTCTCTGAAAGCGGTAAAAGCAGGGCTACTTTCCATATTCCCGCTCCACTGTGCCAACCCAAACGCGCCATTGCGGTTTTGGCAACAGCAGCACGTTTACTGCACCGGACGAAGGAGCCGAGCGCCACTATCATCGAGATATCGAAGGATAGGGTTCGAGGGAAAGGACAAGACCATGAGTAACGACCTCGTAGTTCTCATCGTCATGATCGTGCTGCTGGTTGGCGGCGGGCTGCTGCTCAACCTCCAGATTCGCCGCACTGAGCGCAAGGACAAGCTCGAGCAAGCCGCAAAGGAGAACGCCGTAAAGCCCACGGATACCGCTGCAGAGCAGAAAAACGCAGCCTAGCGGTCGCAACGTAAGAGCCCCAAACAAAGAGGAGCCCCATTCATGGGGCTCCTCTTTGCCGTGTGACATTTCAGATAGGCACTACCCTATCCCCTCGCTATCATGAAAACCATGAACGAGGAGTCCAGGCAATCCAGGTGATGAGATGAATTTCGAATACCTCGACGAGTTTGTCCATTTGGCGCACAGCCTGAGCTTCCGACGCACCGCAGAGCATTTCTTCGTGAGCCGCTCGGTCATCAGCCGCCACATGGCCGCCCTCGAAGAATCGCTCGGCACGCTCCTCTTCGTGCGTGACACGCATGGCGTCGAGCTGACGGATGCCGGCGAGGTCTTCCTGCAGGAAGCCCAATCCCTGTTGCGCGGATGGAGCCTTGCGCAAGAACGCGTCAGAGCCGTCTCCGGCACAGGTGACAGGCTTGTGCGCATCGGCTACCTACGTAACGGCGCGCGACCCTTCCTCGTGCGATTCGTGAACTCCATGGCAAGGGAGCATCCCCACATCCGTCTATCGCTCCTGTGCATGAACTACGGCGAGCTGCGCCAAGCGCTGGAAGATCATCGCATCGACGTGGCAATCGGGATAAACGTGGACAGCTCCATCTCGTCCAACTACCGATTCACCCCTATCTATCGTGACCACTTCGTCATCGCATGCAACCATACGAACCTCCTGGCATCCATGAGCAGCGGCGTCACTGTTAACGACCTGCGTGACCAAAGGCTCCTCATTCCCGACAGCTATATGTCTTCGGGCCTCGCCGAACGCATCCGGCCATTTGTGGATAACGAGGTTCTTGCAGAGGCCGAGGAACTCTACATGGATATGGACCTGCTCTATTTGAAGCTCCGCACCGAGAATTGCGTCGCTTTTGTCTCGAACATGAACGCTTCGATGTTCGACGAGGCACTCTCGATTCTACCCATACGTGACATGGACTTCTGCTTCAGCATCAGCGCCTTCTATCACGACGAATTCACGGGCGATATCTACGAGGCATGCCGTAGGACATTCGAGGATTGCCGTCGCACATTGGCAGATGAGGAACCCGTATCCCTCCATTGGGTGCAGGAGTAAGCGAACGCGGTTTCCCGTGCGCTTGCAACAGAAGGAGGAGTCGTCATATGACGGCCCCTCCCCTGACATCTCCTTGACGCAACCCGCGACGGAGCAGCGTCATCGAAAACCCTGCGCTATTCGCTGAAGCCCGTGAACGACAACATGAGGCCACCGCAGGTATTGTTGTTGTCGGACTCGAATCCGTATTCGCCGAAGGTAAACTCCATGATGTAGGGCACGTCACCGGCGACCTTGGCCACTTCGTCGATGCGGGCATCGATGCCAGCACGACGACCACCACAGTGCACGAGATGGAAGGCGGCGGGTTTGCCGGGCATGACGTCGATGAGGGCCTCGAGCGTGTCGGGTACCGATGCGATCAGCTCGTCGACCGTGGCCTCCATGCGAATGACGCAGGTCTTCTCGGCCAGGTTATTACCAACGTTAATCGTGAAGTCGTCATTGCCGTTCATCGGGTGGCGAATGGCGATCAGATCGCCCAGGCGATCCTTGACGCCGAGCGGCGAGGTAATCGAATAGGCCAGCAAGTTGCCACCGGCGATGTCATCGTCGGAGCAACCAGTCCACTCCTGGTACTTCTTGGCGGCAGGTGCGCCATCAATCTCGGCGATGGTGCGCAGACCGTCGACCTTCGTGATGACGCCGAAGTCATCCGTCTCGCGATAGGCGCCGGTGAACATGTTGGTCATCGCCGGGGCATCCCAGAAGAGCGCAATGACACAGCCATCGCCAAAGCTCTCGTCCGTGTCGTAGAGCTTCCACTCGCCGGCAATGGAGTTGTCGGCGGCAGAACCGCCAAAGAAGGGCACGCGGCCGATGACCGAGGAGATGCCCTTGAGATAGAGCTCCTCCTCCGCAGGAGAGGCGGCCATGTAAAAAAAGTCGGGAGCGACGTCCTTACCCGCAGCGTCAAGCGCGGCCTCGGCCATGAGCAGGCCTGCCTCGAAAGGATTGTCGTTTTGCGCGCGATCGGCACCGGCGATGCCGACGACCATATCCGGACTCGAGAGCGCCATCACACCCACGAATGGCTCGTCACCGCCCACATAGCCGCCATCGGAAATGATGACGCCGGTGAAGGAGGTATTGCCCAGAACCGGTACGCCGGGAATCGCTTCCTTGACGCCGTCTACAACGGCGCGAACGTTGTAATCACAGCTGCAGTAAACGAGTGCCACCTTGGGGGCGTCTAGCCCCTCGACCGCCTGGGCGGCGGCCTCCTTGCCTGCATCGAATGCCGATGCGCCCGTGCTGTACCCAGTGTTAGCCTTGAACATCTTGACCTCCTGATCGAAAACGTTGCATGAAACACATGCACCTATTTTAATGCGCATGGCCTCGGCAAAGGTCATAATTCTTCTAATTCCAGAATAAATCCGCAGGCCAAAGCGGAATGGGGACACGAATAACCCGTACCCAATCACACGGGATATTCGCCGGTGAAGCACGCCTCGCAGAAGGAAGAGTGATGAGCGCCCGACACGGCTTCGCGCAGGCCGGCAAGAGAGAGAAACGCAAGCGAATCCGACCCGATCCACTCGTTCATCTGCGCGAGATCCATCCTCGCCGCGATGAGCTGCTCGCGTGTGGCCGTATCGATGCCGTAGAAGCAGGGCCACAGCACTTCCGGGCTCGTGATGCGCAGGTGCACCTCGGCAGCTCCCGCGTTGCGTAGCATCGTCACAAGCTTGCGCGAGGTGCTACCGCGCACGATGGAATCATCGATGACTACGAGGCGCTTTCCCGCAATCACGTCGGGCAGCGGATTGAGCTTGAGCCTGATGCCGAGCTGGCGCATCTCGTCGGTGGGTTGAATGAAGGTGCGGCCTACGTAGCGATTCTTCACGATGCCATCGGTGTACTCTATGCCGCTTTCGGCCGCATACCCAAGAGCTGCCGGAACACCGGAATCGGGCACGCCAAGCACGAGATCTGCCTCCACGGGATTCTCGCGGGCGAGGATGCGACCGGTATCGCGCCGCGCCCGGTAGACGCTCTGACCATCTATAACGCTATCGGGTCGGGCAAAGTACACGTACTCGAAGATACAGGATGCACGCTTGGCAGGTTCGACAGCCGCAAACGAGCGCAGTCCCTCGTCGTTGACACGCACGACTTCACCCGGTTCGACATCTCGCACATAGGTGGCACCAACGATGTCCAGCCCGCAAGTCTCAGACGAGATGACCCAGCCGGCCTTGTCGGGCAGCTCGCCTATGGATAACGGACGAATACCGTGGGGATCGCGAAACGCGTAGAGGCCATCGGCGGTGCACAGCACCATAGCGTAAGCACCCTCCATGAGCTCCATGGCATGACGTATACCCTCGCGTAGGTGATTGGTGCGCTCCGTATACATGCCGATGAGCTTTGCGGCAACTTCGGAATCGGTCGATGAATACAATCGGGCGCCACCGGCGATGAGCC
>CABURF010000120.1 GCA_902493755.1 uncultured Coriobacteriia bacterium | reverse complement strand
GCGAATGTCTATGGATACGGGAACGTGATTCGAAATGTTGCTAGCGGAGTTACTGGAAGCCACGATGCTCATATGCTTTGGACTGTCATGGCCCATGAACGCATGGAAGTCGTATAAGGCGAGGACGGCGAAGGGGACGAGCTGGCAGTTTCTCACGCTCATCTGTCTCGGTTACCTTTGCGGTATAGCCGCCAAGGTCGTTCTTGGGGCGATGAACTGGGTCTTTTGGATCTACATTCTCAATCTCGCGTTTCTTGGCATCAATTGGGCCATCTATTTCAGAAACCGCCGCTTTGATACGGCGAGGGCGGAAGAGAGCGCTTGCGATTGCGCCTCCGTCGTGACGCAGGGCGTCTGATGAGACAGTTGCTCAGAGCAACTGTCTCATTTCCGGTTTGCATGTCCGTGACCGGCTGTTGGCAACCAGCAGGCGCCTCGAAAACGCGGCGAAAAGCATCTCTTGGTTGGTAGAATGTCACCTTGCCACTCGGTAGATTTGGGGACGTAATCGAACCCAACGCAAAGGAATGACATGAGTTTTCGAGAGAACCTCCAGCACATGCGCGCCGCGCACAACATGACCCAGGAACAGCTGGCTATGCTGCTTGGTGTGAGCCGGCAGTCGGTGACCAAATGGGAATCCGAGAAGTCGTATCCGGAAATGGACAAGCTCCTGCGCATGTGCCAGATATTCGACTGTACGCTCGACGAGCTCGTGCAGGGAGATCTCACCGACCGTCCGGTGGAGCCAGCCGCCTCGGTGGCGCCAGGAACGCCGCCGGTCGACGTCGTGGGCTATGACGAGCACATGCGGGGGTTTGCCCGCAAGGTCTCGACCGGCGTCTTCTCCATCGTCTTTGGTGTCGCGCTATCGATCCTGTTCTTCTGTGCTGCCGACATCGACACGTATAGTCCACTGGAGGGCCTGTTTTCCGAGAACGTTTACCTGGCGTTAGGGGCGTTGCTCTTGTTTGCGGGCGTGGGGGTTGGGCTCGCCATGCTCATACCCGGCGGCATGGGCCACAGCGCGTTCGTGCGCGAACATCCCTACGTCGAGGACTTTTACACGCAGACCCAGAAGGAGGAGGCGCGCAAGCACTTCAGCTGGCGTCTCGTGGGCGGCATCATGTGCATACTCGTCGGCGTCTGCTTCGTCATCGCCACCGCCGACACGGCACTGTCCGAATGCGTTGCCCCATCCGTCATGCTCGTGTTCATCGCGGTTGGCGCGGGGCTTATTGTGTACGGTGGCATGATGTACGGTCGCATGAACATCGCCAACTACAACCGCAGCGCCGGCGAGGTGCTGGAGGCACACGAGATCGAATCGGCGCCCCTGACCGACGAGCAGAAGCGCGAACTCCTCCAGACGCACGCGACCGACAAGCGCATCGGCGCGATTTGCGGCTGCATCATGATTATCGCCACCATCGTCGGCCTCGTCATGCTCTTCGTGCCGTCGTACTCGTATGCGCAGTCGCTTTTCTGGCTCGCGTGGCCCATTGGCGGTCTGCTGTGTGGCATCGTCTCCCTACTCATGAAGGCCTTCAGCTCCGACGAGCGTTCGTAAGTTGATGTGAAGGAAACGGATAGGTCGCTTGCTGATTATTTCCGTTTTCCTAGGCAAGAGGGCTGCTTCGTGCTTGTTTTTGCCGTTTTCCTAGGAAAATTTTCTGCCAAGGCCTAGGAAAACGCTTTTTCTTGCATGGAGCGACACGGCCCCCTAGAGAAACGAAATATTCTTGCATCGGAGTCAATAGGGGATTCCCTTTCTGCTGCTTTGAGCGGGATATGCCAGGGGGTCAGACCCCTTGGCACATCCCAATGATGTCGATTTCGCCTATTCCATCCTCAGGGCGTCGACGATGTTGCCCTTGCGGCAGCGATGTAGGCCGTAGAGCACGCTTGCGGCCATGACCACGATCACGAGCCCGCAGCCCAGGACGAGGTACATCCACGGCGGCGTGTAGGGTAGTCCGCGCATGGATATGCCAAGCGCCATGTAGAGCAGGTAGCTCACGCCAAATGACACGATGATGCCGGGGATGAGCCCTCGCAGCCCGTATCCGATGCATTCGCAGCCTATCATCGAGCGGAACTGGCGCGCCCCCATGCCGATGGACTCCATGACCGCGAACTCGCGCTTGCGCAGGATGAGGCCGTTGGTCATGGTGTTGAACACATTGGCAAGCGCGATGAGCGTGAGTATGAACGAGAACAGGAAGCAGAACAGGTTTACCACGGTCACCATCATGGTCATGGACTGCTCCTGTGCCTTGTTGTCCGTCACCTGGTTGAAGTAGACCTTGTAGCCGGCTTCCTCGAAGGTGGAGCCGAATGCGGAAAGTTCCTTGACCGCCTCTTCGCCATTGACGGTGTCGAAGCCAGCCGAGAAGGATACGGTCCTTGTCGCGCCGATGAGGGGCAAGGTGCCGAGGTCATCCAAGGAGACGACGATTGTCGCTCCGCTGCTCGAGGCGATGCAAGCGGGCCTCCTTTCCGCCAGCCCCACGACTTCGACGGGCGTGCGCACGAGCTCGTCGGCTGCAAGCCTCTGGTCCGTGTAGCCACCGTCTTTCTCCCATCGCGTGAACTCGAACGTCTCCTTGCCGTCGTTGTCGATGTCAGACACCACAACGCTTGCCGTGGCCGTCTCATCGTCCTTGATGCCGGTCACGATGTCGAGTGTGCCGGTCTTGACGAAGAGTTCGTCATAGCTATACACGCTTCCGGTATTGCCGTAGCCCTCGCGCACGGCGATAGCGGCGGGTTTTCCGGGAGCTCGATGCCGTTGTCCTTCGCGTAGGCCGCGAACTCGTCGGCAGGCAGGTAGACGACGAAGAGCGGCGTGGGCGCGCTTTCGTCTACGATGCAGCTTGGGGCGACCGTGTCTTTCCACGCGCTTCCCGCCATTGGCAGCGGGACGAACGCTCCCTGAGTCGAGACGAGCGCCCATCCTAGTGGCGTCATGCCTTGCACGGCGCTTGCCTGAGCGTAGACGTCGGCACCGACCGCCTCGATGGCTTCGGATGCGGACGCCCGTTCGTCTGCGGGCTCCAGGGAAACCGTCATGGAGATGTCTGCATCCGAGAGGTTACCCGCCACCTTCGTGAACATGCCGAGCTGCGTGGAAAGCGAGCCCGCCGTCATGAGCAAGACGATGGCGAGCGCGAGCGAAACGGATGCGGCGCGTCCCTTGGAGGCGTTGCGACGATGATTGATGGAGGCGAGCTGGCCCCCGATGCCGAAGACGCTGCCCGCGAGTCCCCTGTGTTTCCAGGGAGTTCCGGCAGAGCTGTGTCTGCCAGAGGCCTTCAGTACCCGGGGCGCTATGCGCACAGTCGAGCTCTGGCGCAGCGCGTCGATGGGGGAGACGCGCGCGGCGCGCAGGGCGGGAATCCACACGCTCACGAGCACTGTCAGCGCCGTAAGGGCCATGGCGAAGAGCACGACACGCCAGTCCACCATCAGGTAGAAGCTGCTCCAACGACCTCCCAGGATGCTTGCGATGGAGGTGCCGAGCCACGCAAAGATGCCCGCGCAAGCGCCCAGGCCTATGGCGATGCCGACGGGGATGCCGATGATGGCGATGATGGCGCCTTCCAGCAGCACCGAACGGCGCAGCTGTCGTTTGGACGCGCCAATGGAGGCGAGCAGACCGAATTGCCGCATGCGCTCGTTGACCGAGATGGCAAAGGCGTTGTAGATGAGCGAGACGCAGGCCGCGATGATGATGACGGCGAGGATGGCCACCAAGTAGAAGAAGGTCTGCCAGATGGATCCGTGATCACTGATACCCATGTAGCGCAGGAGGTTCATGTGGGTCTGGATGTCCGCGTTGGGAAAGAGCTCCGCGGTGCGCTCCCTGACCTGCTTCACGGTGGAGATGCCGGCAAGCTCGAGGAAGGTCTGGATGTCTCCTGTAGCGCTTTCGTCAGCGGTGAGGGCGGCTGGTCCCGCTCCGGTCATGAGCGTCCAATTATCCGTTGCCGCGAAGCCGACGACGGTATAGCTGCGCTCGGTGACGTCGACGAGCTCCTCGTCGAACTTGCTGTTGTCAGCCTCCGAATCGAGATAGCCCATGGTGGAGTTGAGGACGGAACCGTCCTCGATGCTGTAGCCCTTGGGCGCGAATTCGGGATCGTAATCATCGATGACAAATGAGCCACCGCTCATGCTTCCCTGCTCGCCGGGAGCAAGTACGGCTCGGCGGTTTCCCACGTCGAGGGTGATGGTATCGCCGAGCGAGATGGTGCTGTTACGTTGCCAGATACTCGGTAACATGATCTCCCCGGCGTTTTGGGGTAGGCGCCCCTCGGCCACGCGCACGCCGCAAAGCTCCTCGATCGAACCGTTTCCGGTCAGTATGGGCAGGTAGGTGCCAAGCGTCATCCGCTGCTCGTCCGATAGTCCGGCAAATCCCACGTCTTGCATCGTCGCGAGCGCCTTCACGTCCGTTGCGGCTTCGGCCGACGTGATTTCCCCGTGCGTCTTCTCATCGTTGGGCAAGACGACCTGCGACATCCACGTACCGTTGGTTGTCGCCTCGTTGCGCAGGAGGTAACCGGTGGCCGAGACGTAGGAGGAGAGCACGGCGACGAGCAGTGCCGCCGCCAAAGCGACGCCGGCGATGGTGACGATGGTGCGGGCGGCCGAGTCCCTCAGGGACTTGACGG
>CABURF010000119.1 GCA_902493755.1 uncultured Coriobacteriia bacterium | reverse complement strand
CCGTCTTTTCGAGCTTTCCAAAATGGACGGTGCGATTCTGCTCGACGCCCATGCGCGTCGCATCGTCCGTGCCAACGTGCACCTATCTCCCACGATGGAGTACGAAACCAAGGAAACGGGCATGCGGCATCGCACGGCCATGCGCATGTGCGCGCAGACTGACACCGTCGCCATCACCGTTTCCCAACGCCGAAACGTCATTGACCTCTACTTTGGCGGCGAGAGCAAGACGCTTGGCAGGCCGTTCAAGTCGTTCTCGCAGATCGAGAGCATGATACTGGCTCTGCAAAACGCGCGCGAATCTATCGATCACGAGATAAACCGACTCATCGCGCTCCAGAGCGCCGAGTCGCCAGACGCGTAACATCGAGCGAGGAGGGGTCATGGCTGACGACACGAAAGACCTGGTCGAGGTGGGCATCGACCCGATTTCCGTCTCTGCGGCCCTCACGCCAGCCGAGGTAGACCTGTACGTGCACCAGATCAACACGCTCGAGAACACGAGCAGTCTGCTAGCCGGTCATGTCTCCAAGAACCCTTCGACAGCCGCCATCATCGTTGCCGGTGGCGAGGGCGAGCGCTTCCGCAATCCCGGTGGCAAGCAGCTGTTCGAAGTGCTCGGTAAGCCAGTGCTCACTTGGTCGGCCGAGGCTTTCGACGCTGTTCCCGATGTCGGCGTTATCGTCATCGTGTGTCCTGAGGAGCGTCAGGCCGAGTATTGCCGCAAGGCTATCGACCCATATCCGTTCGTGACGCCCATCGAATTTGCGTCTTCCGGCGAAGAGCGCCAGGAGTCAGCCATGAACGGCTTCGAATCGCTTACGAAGGACTACGAGATTATTGCCGTGCATGATGGGGCCCGTCCGCTCATCACGCCGGAAATCATCTCGCATGCCATCAATCATCTCAAGGGCAATCTTGATATCGATGGCATCGTGGTGGGCCATCCGTCTGTTGACACACTCAAGATCGTAAATGACCGTCTGATTTCCGCCACACCCGACCGCAGCATGTTCTGGGTGGCGCAAACTCCCCAGCTCTTTCGTGCGGACATCTTCAGGCGTGCCTACCAGACGGCCATGTTCGATGGCTTTTTGGGTACGGACGATTCGTCGCTCGTCGAGCGCATCGGTGGCCGTGTCGCCATGTTCAATGGTCCGCGCGACAATATCAAGCTCACGGTTCCCGAGGATGTCGGCCCCGTTGTTGCCGCTTTGTCTGCTCGTGTGGCCCAGCGTGAGGAATGAGGCACGCTGCCGTGTATGATAGATGCGCAATCTTGACTCTTGCCAGAAGGGACGTTGCATGAATCGCATCGGGTTGGGTTATGACGTGCACGCCTTTGCCGATGGGCGCAAGCTCGTCTTGGGTGGCGTCGAGATTTCGTACGAAAAGGGTCTCGACGGTCACTCGGATGCCGACGTGCTCGTGCATGCCATCATGGATGCGATCATCGGGGCGATGCGTGCCGGCGACATCGGCAAGCTCTTTCCCGACACCGATCCGGCCTACAAGGATGCCGATTCCATCAAATTACTCGAGCATGTGGGTGCGCTTGCGCGGAAGCAGGGCTATGCAATCGACGACATCGATTCGGTCGTCATGCTCCAGGAGCCCAAGATGTCGCCATATCGCGAGCAGATGCGTGCAAACATCGCTGCCGCTTTGCACATCCCGGTCGAGAGCGTGGGCGTCAAGGCCACCACGACCGAGCATCTGGGCTACGAGGGCAGGGGAGAGGGCGCATCGGCCCAGGCCGTTGCGCTGCTCTCGCACGCATAGACTAGCAACCGGCGAATGGGACAGGGGGATGGGTGACAGAACCCCCGTCCCCCCCCTGTCACCCATCCCCCTGTCCCATTCGCCGTCGCATGAACATTCCTGCTAATATGTTTGGGCGTACGCAAGACCGCACCGAGGAGTGACCATGCAAATCTACAACACCGCAACTCGCCGCAAAGAGGAGCTCGCAACTCACGAGCCGGGCAAGGTGGCGATGTATGCGTGTGGTCCCACAGTCTACAACTACATCCACATCGGCAACGCACGCACCTTTCTCATCTTTGACGTGGTGCGTAAGTACCTGAAGTATCGCGGTTACGAGGTCGCCTTCGTCCAGAACATCACCGATGTCGACGACAAGATCATCAAGCGCGCGCAGGAGGAGGGCAAGACGCCCGAGGAAATCGCCGCGTTCTATACCGATGCGTTCATCGACAACATGCACACCTTTGGCATCGATGATCCAGATGTGCGCCCGCGTGCCACGCAGGAGATTCCCGAGATGATCGAGCTCGTTCAACGTCTCATCGACCGTGGTCATGCCTATGAGGTCGATGGCGACGTGTACTTCTCGGTGCGCTCGTTCTCCAAATACGGCGAGCTTTCCGGTCGCAACATCGACGACTTGCAGAGCGGCGCTCGCGTTGACGTGGACGAGCGCAAGCGCGACCCGCTCGATTTCGCGCTGTGGAAGGCTGCGAAGCCAGGCGAGCCACATTGGACCTCCCCCTGGGGCGAAGGGCGTCCGGGCTGGCATTTGGAATGCTCGGCCATGTCGCAGAAGTATCTCGGCGTGCCGCTTGACATCCACGGCGGTGGATCCGACCTCGTCTTCCCGCATCACGAGAACGAGAAGGCGCAAACCGAGGCGGCATACGACGAGAGCTTCGTGCGCTACTGGATGCATTCGGGCATGTTGCGCATCAACTCCGAGAAGATGTCGAAGAGCCTGGGCAACTTCCTGCTGCTCAAAGACGTGCTCGACACCTGCAATCCCAATGCGTTGCGCCTGCTCATGCTCCAGACGCATTATCGCTCGCCACTCGACTTTTCCGATGTCCGCCTTGCCGAGGCCGACACCTCGTACGGGCACCTGTGCACGACGGTGCGCAACCTGCGCTGGGCTGCTGAGCACGCTGCCGAGGGCGATCAAGTTGACTGCGCGAGCTTCGATGAGGCACGCGAGGCCATGAAGGCCGATTTCGTCGATGCTATGGACGACGATTTCAACACGGCGGGCGGCCTGGCCGCGATCTTCTCGTTTGCCAACGAGTGCAATCGCTTCCTCGAGCAGCATGACCATATGGATGCGACTGCTCGTGAGGCAGCGCTTCTGAGTGCAGATGCCATCGAAGCCCTCATGGGCGTCCTTGGCATCGCGATGCCGCAGACAGATGCCGATGAATGGCCGGCGGAGGTCTGTGAGCTGGCAGCCGGGATTTGCGATTACGCAGGTGACGATCCGCATATGGCAGCCGATATGTTGCTTGAGGCACGTGCACAGGCTCGTGCCGAGAAGAACTGGGCGCTTGCCGATGCCGTACGTGACGGTCTTGCCGCGCTCGGTTTTACCATTGAGGACACCGCCAACGGAGCGCGAGTCAGCTATGGAGAATGAGCATCTCGAGGGGCGCCATGCACTTGCGGAGGCTCTTGACGCGGGCGTTCCCGTGCAGGTCGTCTACGCGAACGATGCGGCGTTTCGCGATAAGCGCGCTTCCAAGTTGCTCGCCCGTGCGCAGGCGGACGGCATCCGCATTGAGCGTGCGACGGGCAAGGAGCTCGACGCTTATTCATCGCATGGTGCTCATCAAGGCATCGTCGCGCAGGTCAAGCCATACGAGTATGCGAGTCTCAAGCAGCTCGTCGAGCTGGCGGGGGATGCCACCGATGCGCTCATTATCGCTTGCGACCACATAACGGATGCTGGTAATTTCGGCGCCATCGTGCGCACCGCTGATGTGGTTGGTGCGGTGGGCGTGCTCATTCCCAACCGTCGCTGTGCACGCGTGACCACGGCGACGTACAAGACTTCGGCTGGCGCGGTTGCACACGTGCCCATTGCGCAGGAAGCAAACCTGGTCAAGAGCCTCGAGCGCCTCAAGGAGGAGGGCTTCTGGATTATCGGGGCAAGCGAGCATGCCAAGACCTTGCTTTGGGATGCGCCGCTTTCGGGGCGTATCGTGCTTGTCATGGGCTCCGAGGACGCGGGGCTGGCTCGTCTCACGCGCGAGACTTGCGACATGCTCGTTTGCTTACCGCAGGCGGGCCATGTCGAGTCGCTCAACGTTGCGCAAGCCACCACGGCGCTCGCATACGAATGGATGAGGCAATGCAACGCCGCCAGGTCCTGATTGTCGACGGCTACAACGTCATTCGCAACAACGAACGCTACGCGCATCTTGGCATCGACTACGAAAGCGGGGAGGGTTGGAACAAGGCCCGCGAGCGCCTCATCAACGATGCTGCCCAACTCGCCCAAGAGGGCTACGAACGTTGCACCGTCGTCTTCGATGCGGCTGGCAATCCCGACTCGACGGGCACCCCTACGCGCAAGGCGGGTATTGATATCATTTTCTCGCCTGCAGGCGTGAGCGCCGACAGTGTCATCGAGCGACTCGCGCATGATGCTCGCGAAAACGGCTTCGAAGTTGTGGTTGTTTCGTCGGATTTTACGATTCAAGCGACCGTTTTCGGAGGCGGTGTAGCGAGTCTCTCGTCGCTTGCATTTACCGCAGACAGCGTCGATGTCGAGGACGAGCGACGTGCCCTTGCTCGCATGGCTGCAAACGAGAAGCGCACCATCGCCGATAGGCTCGATGCCGAGACGCGCGCCAAACTCGAGGCAATTGTGCGCGGGGCGGGGGAATGAGACACTTGCCGGGTGACAGGGG
>CABURF010000118.1 GCA_902493755.1 uncultured Coriobacteriia bacterium | reverse complement strand
CAAACGGCGCTTCTTGCCGGTGCCGAGCGTCAGGGTGCAACTTGCATGGATGGTTTGGAGATGCTTGTCGAACAGGCGGCGCTCTCGGTGGAGATATGGGCCGACGCCATGGCGCTCCCCGTCGAGGTCGATCGCGATATCATGCGCCATGCGGCCCTGCATGCCATTGCATGACACAGGTCCCTGGTACGCTAGTCTATAGATGAGTTTGATGGTTTCACGAGGAAGGCGAATGTGAAATGGCCGTAGAGGATGCCCCTTCACAAGACAATCTCTTCGATTTGATGGACGACGTGTCGGCCGATGCACCGGCAGATGCCGTCGAACGCGTCAACGAGCTGCGCGCGACGCTACAGAGGGCCCGAGACCAGTACTACCTCGAGGATGCCCCCGAGCTTCCCGATGCGGTCTACGATTCGCTCAATCGCGAGCTTGCCGAGCTCGAGAGGCGCTACCCACAGCTGAAGACGGTCGACTCGCCCACCCAGACCGTCGGCGGTGGCGTGGCCGAGCAGTTCACGCCGGCCGAGCATCAGCACCGCATGTACTCGCTCGATGACGCGATGGACCTGGACGAGCTCGACGAATGGCTGCGTCGCACGCGCGAGGCAGTGGGCCATGGCCTGTCCTATTGCTGCGAGCTCAAGATCGATGGCTCCTCCATCGCGCTCACCTACGAGCGCGGCACGCTCGTGCGAGCCGCCACCCGTGGCGATGGCAGCGTGGGCGAGAACGTGACGGCAAATATCATGCAGGTCAAGGACGTTCCCAAGCATCTTTCCATCGAGAGTGGCGCCATGGGCTTTTCGCAACCCATCGAGGTGCGCGGTGAGGTTTACATGCCCCGTTCCTCCTTCGAGCGCCTCAACGACGCCATCAGCCTCGAAAACGACGAGATCATGCTCTACAACGCGGAGATCGATGCCGGTGAGCGCACGGGACGAAAGCTCGCCCTCAAGAAGAGCTTCGCCAACTGCCGCAATGCCGCGGCAGGCTCTCTGCGCCAGAAGGATTCGACTATCACGGCCGAGCGCGACCTGGCCACCTTCATTTACGCTATCGCCGAGACCACGCAGCTTGACGTGGAAAGCCAGCACGAGTTTCTGGAATGGCTACGCACGGCGGGCTTCACGGTCAATCCCAACATCCGCGTCGTGGACAGCGAGGCCGCGGTGCACGAGTTCTGCAAGAACGCCCTGGAACATCGCGGTGACCTCGACTACGACATCGACGGCGTCGTCGTGAAGGTCGATGACTTCGCCATCCAGGCCGAGCTCGGCTTTACCGCCAAGGCACCGCGCTGGGCCATCGCCTTCAAGTTCCCGCCCGAGGAGAAGACCACCATCCTGCGCAACGTCGCCGTGCAGGTGGGACGTACCGGCGTGCTCACGCCCGTGGCGGAGTTCGATCCCACGACGGTGGACGGCTCGGTCGTCTCGCGCGCAACGCTGCACAACTACGACGAGCTCGCCCGCAAGGACGTGCGCATCGGTGACACCATCATCATCCACAAGGCCGGAGACGTCATCCCCGAGGTCGTCGGAGCGGTCATGGATTTGCGCCCGTCCGATGCTCAGGTGCCGCCGGTTCCGAGCGTCTGTCCGAGCTGCGGCTCGCCCGTGTTCCGCGACGGGGCCTTTCTGCGCTGCGACAGCACCGAGTGCCCGGCCCAGCTGCAGACGCGTCTGGAACACTGGGTGTCTCGTGGTGCCATGGACATCGACGGCCTGGGCACCAAGATCATCGAGAATCTCATTGCGACCGGCCTGCTCAAGGATGTCGTGGACTTCTACAAGCTCGACGTCGACACCCTTGCCGACGTTGCCACGGGCGAGGAGAAGAAGGACGGCTCTCCGCGTGTCTTTGGCCAGAAGAACGCCACCAAGGCCATCGAGCAGATCGAGGCATCCAAGCAGCGTCCCTTCGAGAACCTGCTCTTCGCCATCGGCATTCGCAATATCGGCAAGACGACGGCCGAGGCCCTGGCCAAGGCGTTTAAGACCATGGACGCCCTCATGGATGCGAGCGAGCCGCAACTATGCCAGGTAGATGGCATTGGCGAGGTGGTGGCCGAGGGCATCCGCGAGTTCTTCGACACGCAGGACAACCGCGACCTCATCGAGCGCCTGCGCGAGGTGGGTCTGCAGATGGCCATCGACGAAAGCGATGCCAAGCCCCAGACGCTTCGTGCTCACCGGCTCGCTCGAGCGCTACGATCGCACGACGGCTGAAGAGCTGCTGCGTGAGTACGGTGCCAAGACGAGCGGCAGCGTGAGCAAGAAGACCTCGTACGTGGTGGCCGGTCCCGGTGCGGGAAGCAAGCTGCGCAAAGCCGAGGAGCTGGGGATTCCCGTGCTCGACGAGGACGCACTCGTGCAGATCATCGACACGGGCGAGGTACCGGGGTAGGGGAGTTTCCGTCAGCACTATTGAGATTTCTCGACTTCGCCGAAGGCGGTGAAGTCAAGAAATCTCATCCTTCATGTTCTCAATCGAAAACTCCCGAGATTTCGACATAGTCAATGCCCTGCTCCCTGGCGAGCCGCTCGAATAGCTCGTCACAGCTGAATACCTTTACCGATGAGCGTATGAACCCCGACTTGTCTCGCGTGATGATGGCGTCGGCATTGACCTTGAGTGCTGTCTGAAACACAAACGCATCCTCGAGGTCTTCAAGGGAGCAGCGGGCAACGTTGTCGTAGTCTTCGGCATCTGTCGCGTATACGTGCAACATTCTTTTCAAGGTGTGCATCGTCTCTTGGGCGTATTCTGCGAGCGAGGGCTTGCCGCCATCGGTAATGACGTAGATGAGGTCGGTAATCTGCGACGTGCCGATCCAGAGCTCGAACTCGTTGATGCAGCCTAACGCCATGAGCAGCTCAGCTTTGGCGTTGAAGGGCTCGCGTCTGGCGAGGTAGTCGATAAGGACGTTTGTGTCCACGACGAAACGCGTGTTTGCAAGCATTCCTTAATCGCCGCCCTTACTCGGGATGAAACCACGTGCCACGAGCTTGCTGCGCTTTATCTCCGCATCGTTCATGTGCGTGAACTGGGTTTCTCGCGGGATGGATCGAACGAAGGCGAGGGCTTCATTGAGTTGCGCGTCACTTGCTGGCGTCTCTGCAGCATCTTTGAAGGGCGTCGTCTCCTGTGAGATGAGAAAGTCATAGAGCTGGTTGATGGCTTGCGATGCACTCATGCCCAGTGACTGAAGCACGCGTGTGCCCGCCTGCTTCTTTGCTTGCGACATTCTTCCTGTGACCATTGCATCTGCCATGAATACTCCAAATGTTGTATGTACAACATGAATTTAGCACGTACAAAGGCTCCACGTCAATCGCGAAATGTGTGATTAGGGAACACGAATCTAGTGGGTGAAAAGCATGCCTAATCTGGCACACCATCTGAGTTCGTGGGCTTTATTGTCTACAATGTCCGTATCGCGAGGATGTGCATTTCGCCTAGGGAGGCCCCATGGCTCAGAACAGGTTCTGCACGCAATGTGGTTTGTCACTGGAACCGGAGGATAGGTTCTGCACCGAATGCGGAGCGAGCTGTGCTGACGATGACAAGGTTGCAGGTCCATACGATGCATCCGCGCGTCCATCGGAATCCGCCAATCCAGTTGAGGCACCTTCCCCTGTAGAGGAACCTGAGGCTATGGTGGTCGAGCCAGAGCCAGACAAGAAGTCTGTCTCTAAGCCAAAGACAGCGAGCTCGCGCTCAGGGTCGAAGTCTGCTGCAAAACCGAAGGCGAAGCCCGAGAAGGCAAGATCGACTGCGGCATCCAAGCCCAAGGCCGCGCGAGGCTCTGCATCCAGGGCCGCATCAGGTTCGGATAGCAAAGGCTCAGCGGTGTACGGAACACGGGATGAGGTGCCGGTTTTGCGATATCCCTCGTCGAATTCCGGTGGCAAATATGCCGCGTCTGCCGTGCCTGAACAGCCGACATCAAGCACACCGGAAGATTCGGAATCAGGAAAAGTCTCGAACGGACTTCGAAAGGGACCGCTCGTTCTCATCATCGCACTTGTCATCGTCATCATTGCGCTGACCATCGCTGCGGTCGTGTCAATCTGGAGGCCCAAACCGAGCGTTGCTGATACTGCGGTGTCCGTGGTTCAACAGCAGACCGAGAGTTCCGGTGGCATGGTACAGAAAACGCCCACGACCTCGGAGTGGCCAGCAAGAACCGGAGATGTGCAGGTATGGCCTTCGATGCGCTGACGTAGGCAGGCGGGATTTTCCTCGCTCGCATGTCGCCGATTTCTCGAATCCTATTTTGCTCCGAAATCGTTCCTTGTTTGCTCCGAACTTACCCCGAAATCGTTCAGGTTCTCGGGGTGGTTTGCTCGGTTCGTCCTGGCGCACAATCGCAAGGCCTGGCATGGGGCCAGCGCGATGCGCGAAGGACGGCGAACATGATGAAAACACATGTATATATGGATACGCGGGGCGGGAGTCGCTTGCCCACGGCACTGCTTGCTTTTGCGTTGCTCGCGTATGCGATGTCGGCTGGTGCGGGAATAGAGATGGTCTGGGGTGACGAACCCGTTGGAGAGCCTATCGCAAGCGATGCTTTGAATGACGAAGCAGCTGGCTTGGATGATGCGTCAAACGACGATGGGGGCAATCAAGATCAATTCGAGCCCAATGACAACTCGGAGTCTGAAGAGTCAAGTGAAGAGGAGCA
>CABURF010000117.1 GCA_902493755.1 uncultured Coriobacteriia bacterium | reverse complement strand
CAAACCAGACAAAAGTCGCTGGGGCACTTTTGTCTGGTTGTCATTCCGACCGGAGGGGCCGTGAGGCCCCGGAGCGGAGGAATCTCGCTCCGCTCGAAATGACAGAGGGGGCCAATGCCGCTGGATGACGCTAGCTTTGTTGCTCGCGCTCGGTGAGGATGCCGTTGAGGGTGCGCCAGGCGAGCTCGGCGCACTTGACACGTGCGGGCATGCGCGAGATTGACTGAAGCTCGGCGGCTTCGTCGAGGTCCTCGATGTCGTTCTCGGAAAGCTCGTTACCTTGGATCATGCCGATGAAGAGCCCGAGCAGGCGCTTTGCCTCGTCAACGGATTCTCCCTCGATGAGACCGGCCATCATGTCGGCGGATGCCTGACTGATGGCGCAGCCGTGTCCCGTGAACGAGGCCTCTTCGATGACGTCATTTGCATCGTCGATCTTCAGATACAAGGTGAGCTCGTCACCACAGCTCGCGTTGATGCCGTCGTGGCTATGCGTTGCGTCCTCGAGCTCGTATCGATAATCGGGATGGGCGTTGTGATCCATCAACGCAGCAGAGTAAATGCTGCTGGTAGAGCCATTAGACATTGAACATCCTTCCCACGAGCTCGAGCCCGTCGATGAGCCTATCGATATCATGCGCGTCATTGTAGAACGCCACGCTCGCACGGCAGCACGTGTGCATGCCGAGGAAGAGCAGCAGTGGCTGGGCGCAGTGATGGCCAGCGCGAATAGCGATGTTCTCGCTGCTCAGAATGCCCGAGACATCGTGCGGATGCACACCGGTGACGTTGAAGCTGAAGGCGCCGCTGCGAGCGTCTGGATCTGCAGGGCCCACTACTTCGATGAACTTGAGCGCTTCCATGCGCTCGGCTAGGTAACGCATGAGCGCCCTCTCGCGCTCTTCCATGGCTTCGACGCCAATGCCATTGGCGTACTCGATTGCCACACCCGTTGCGTAGATGCCGGCGGCATCCTGCGTGCCCGCTTCGAACTTCTCGGGAACGGAAGACCAGACGGCGTCCTGCTCGCTTACGTAGTCGATCATCTCGCCGCCCGTAAGGAATGGCGGCATGCTTTCGAGCAGTTCGTGCTTGCCCCAGAGAACGCCCACACCAAAGGGGCCAAAGATCTTGTGGCCGGAGAAAGCGAAGAAGTCACAACCGAGCTTGGTGACGTCAACGGGCATGTGCGGTACGGACTGTGCGCCATCGACCACCATGTACGCGCCGTTCTCGTGTGCGAGCTGCGCCATACGGGCGATGGGGTTAGTGACGCCAAGGACGTTCGAGACGTGCGCCGCCGCGACGATTTTGGTCTTGGGGCCGATCTTGGCGAGCATCTCCTCTTCGGAGATGAAGCCGTCCTTGTCGCAGTACATGTAGACAAGCTTTGCCCCGGTCTTCTTGCAGAGCTGCTGCCAGGGAATGAGGTTGCTGTGATGCTCCATGATGGTGATGCACACCTCATCACCTTCCTTGACCACGGTGGGGCCGAAGGACTGCGCGACGATGTTGAGTGCCTCGGAGGCATTGCGATTGAAGACTATGTCACGTGCGTTTTCCTCGCCAATGCCGATGAAGCGCGCGATGAGCTTGCGCGTATTCTCGATGGCTTCGGTCGCCTCGATGGAAAGCTCGTAGAGACCTCGCAGCGGATTGGCGTTCATGGTCTTGTAGAAGTGGTCCACTGCCTCGATGACGCATGCGGGGCGCTGTGCGGTGGCCGCGCTATCGAGAAACGCCAGGTCTGGCATGGATGCGAGAAGCGGGAAATCCTTCTTGTACGGATTGGCTATGATGTCGATCGAACTCACAGGTAAACCTCCTCGAAGTTCTCCACGATCGTGTTGCCGAGGCGCGCAACGGCCTGTTTGGTCACGTCGTTGGCGGCGTTGAGCCAAGCATCCTCGAGCGTCGCGGTGATGAACATCTGCTCGGCCTGCTCGGGCGAGAGGCCGCGGCTTTCCAAGTAGAAGAGCTGGTCGGCCTTGATGTGACCGATGGTCGCCCCATGGTTGCCCATGACGTCGTCCTCGTTGCAGAGGATGTTGGGGACGGTCTTGTTGCTCACGCCTTCGTCGACGAGCAACACGTTGTCGACCTCGTGGCCCACGGCGCCCTTGGCACCGCGAATGAGGTCGATGGTGCCGCGTAGCGTCTTCTTGCTTGTGCCGGCAAGCACGCCGTTGGCGTAGAGGTTACAGGTTGACTTGGTGCCGTGGTGGCGCAGGACGTAGTTGAAGTCGAGCTCCTGCTCGCCATGGCCTAGATAGTGCGTATAGACGTTGATGGTGGAGTTGTGACCGCGCAGGTCGCCAGCAAGGCCCGTGTATGACTTGCCCGCGCCGAGTACGGTCTGATGAATGTCGATGGTCGCGTTGTCCGCGGCGAACAGGCCCATGTCATCGAGGTCGGTCCAGGTGTCATCGAGTGTCTGGACGCGACGCAGCGTGACATGTGCGCCCTCGGCGGCAAAGATGCGGATGGAGCTGCCGGTGACACCCATGCCGAGAGCAGGGGAGTCCACGATGATGGCAACGTCGAGAGTCGCGCCCTCGTGGGCGACGAGGTCAATGGCGGCCATGTTGGCACCCTCGTCGACGCTGCTTATCTGGATGCTTGCCGTATGACTTGAGCCAGCCGGCGCGATGATGGAACGCGTCTGGCAGGCCATCTCGCGGATCCAGTCGCTGACTTCCTCGCCCATGCCCTGCTCGAAGGACGCGGCCAGGCTCTTTGCCTGCTCCATCGCGTCGGCCTTCTTCTGGTACGCGGAAAGCGCCAGGCCGCCGAGCTCCTCGGCCTGCTCATCGACCGTATTGGTCAGCACGGGCTTGTCGCCGTAGACCTTGTCCCAGGCAACCTGCGCCGCCTCCATGGCCTCGACGAAGGCTGTGGCGTCACCGAGCGTGGCATCGGTTTCGATGACAGCATCGGCTTCGCAGGAAAGCTGCGCGGGGATTTCGATGGTCGTGTCGTTCATGTGAAGGAAGTACCAGGTCGGAGCTGGCATTGCACTTGCGTGCTCGAAGATACGTGCTTCCATTAGCCGATCGCTCCTTCCATCTCGAGCTTGATGAGGTTGTTCATTTCGACGGCGTACTCGAGCGGGAGCTCCTTGCTCACCGGCTCGGCAAAGCCGTTGACGATCATCGTGCGTGCCTCTTCTTCGGAGAGACCACGGCTCATCAGGTAGAAGACCTTGTCATCGCCGATGCGGCCGATGGTGGCTTCATGACCGATGTCGACGTTCTTGCACTTGATGTCCATGGCCGGAATCGTATCGCTGCGGCTGCGATCGTCGAGCATGAGCGACTGGCAGCTCACCGTCGCGGCGGAATCCTCGGCGTTCTTGGTCGCCACCACGCTCGAGCGGAAGGTGGAGACGCCGCCGTCCTTGGAGATCGACTTGGTTTCGACGCTCGCCTTGGTCTTGGGCGCGTTGAGTACGACCTTGCAGCCCGTATCGAGGTTTTGGCCGGCACCCGCGAAGGTGATGCCGGTGAAGCTCGACTTGGCGCCACGGCCGTTGAGGATGGACATGGGGTAGAGGTAGCCCACGTGGCTGCCGAACGAACCCGAGATCCACTCGATGTCGCCGCCCTCCTTGCAGATGGCGCGCTTGGTATTGAGGTTGTACATGTTCTTCGACCAGTTCTCGATGGTCGAATAGCGCAGGTGAGCGCGTTCGCCCACGAAGAGCTCGACGGCGCCCGCGTGCAGGTTGGCGACGTTGTACTTGGGAGCCGAGCAGCCTTCGATGAAGTGCAGACTCGCGTCATCCTCGACGATGATGAGCGTGTGCTCGAACTGGCCCGCGCCGCGCGCGTTGAGGCGGAAGTAGCTTTGCAGCGGATAGTCGAGCTGTACGCCCTTCGGCACGTAGACGAATGAGCCGCCCGACCACACGGCGCCGTGCAGGGCCGCGAACTTGTGGTCGGTGGGCGGGATGAGCTTCATGAAGTGGTCGTGGATGATGCCTTCCCACTTGGGGTCTTGCAGCGCCTCTTCGATACCCGAGTAGACGATGCCCATCTTGGAGGCGGACTCCTGCATGGAGTGGTACACGAGCTCCGAGTCGTACTGCGCGCCCACGCCGGCGAGGTAGCTACGCTCGGCCTCCGGGATGCCCAGGCGGTCGAAGGTGTCCTTGATGTCCTCGGGGACGTCGTCCCAGCTCGCCTGCTGGTCGGTTTCGGGCTTCACGTAGGTGACGATGTGATCCATGTCGAGGCCGTCGATCGACGGACCCCAGGTGGGGATGGGAAAGCCGTTGTAGATGTCGAGTGACTTGAGACGCAGCTCGAGCATCCAATCGGGCTCGTCCTTCTTCTCGGAGATCTCGCGCACTATTTCGGGCGTGAGGCCGGCCTCCAGGTGCTCCTGGTTGCTCTCGTCTTTCACGAAGTCGTACATGCTGCGGTCGACGTCATCGACCTGCGTGCGCTTCTTTTCGTTTGGTCCGGTCATGGCGGCCCCTTATCGTGCCTGTGCGAGGGACTCGAACTGCTCGAATCCGTTGGTGTCGATGTCGGCGATCATGCTCGCGTCTCCCTCGGCGACCATGCGGCCGCGCACCATGACATGCACCTTGTCGACATCGAGGTGCTCAAGGATGCGCGTGTTGTGGGTGATGACGAGCAAGGTGCCGTTGCATTCGCGGCGGTAGAGCTCCATGCCACGGCTGACGACGGAG
>CABURF010000116.1 GCA_902493755.1 uncultured Coriobacteriia bacterium | reverse complement strand
GTTGCCAAGGGTATGCCCACCAAGGCAAGGCAGGCGACGATACGATACGAATCCGCATACCAAAACCCCGCGAAGAAGTGTCGTGCGAAACCACCGTTCGAAACACATACGACATAGATCGCGCAGAAGATGAGATAGGCAATGGTAATCCATAGATACTCACGATGACGCAACGTGTAGATGATGCCAACGATCACAAGAACCGCAAGCGGATACTGCGGCGCAAACCATCCGAATGCCATCGTGATGATGTTCCAGATTCCCTGACCAATCGTGTTCGTTGGAACCCACTCCCCATTGAAGACGAGTGAATGCATGAAGGGCGCAAACACAAGCCCCGTCCACACGACAAGCACGAAGACGACAAAGGCAACAGCACAGGTTTTGTTGGGAAGCGCGCGTTTGCCAAGATGCACGGGACCATCATGCGACCATAGACGACACACGCAATACGGAGCAAGAAAGATAATGCAGAAGAATATGGAGCTCGTCTGTGCGACAACAAGCACGAGCGTGCCCAAGAGAAAAGCAAAGATATCAACGGGCTTAAGTGTATGCGTCACGAGCGAATCAACGATGCGCACGAACAGTGCGGCAACCATGGGGATAAGGGCAAAGCCAAACGCATTTGCGTATAAGGGACCCCAATAGAGAATGAGCCAGGGAAATCCAACGAAGGCCAGCGTGCAGACCGCCCCGAGGCGCACGGCGCCACGATTTTGCAAAATAGTTGCGAGCAAGAGCATGACACCCGTCGGAAACAGCACACTCGAGACCACGCAGTTCACGGCATTGAGGGCGACGGCAACGGGACAGGCAAGCACATTCACGACGAGCGCACACATGAGATGCCAGAGCGCCGGATAGAAGCCAGCGCCCGGCAGCGGTGCGATCGCTTGGTCTTCTGGTGTCATATATTTGGAGACATCCAGAACGGACCATGTGCCCGAATCAGCAAAGGCCCGAATCGTCTCCATATGAAAGGCGTTGTCATATTCCTGTGAGAAGGCATCGGGCGACCCGAGTGGTGTGACGTATATGTACACGCCGATGACGAGGCCGACGGTGACATAGAGGCCAAGCGTCTTCCAGTCGAGGACGCTCGCAGGATCGTCAGAATCGCCTTCCCCGCGCTTGTGCACATAACGAACGACGAAAGGAACGGCACATATCGCAAGCACGGGAAGCGCGACGCTTGTCCACGAGCAGAAGATGCCAAATTTGGGTAAGGCGATGCCAAAAACACAGTAACCCGCAACACTTGCGAGCGGGGCAACAAGCAGCGAGCGCAGACGACTCATACCCAAACCCCTGAAGAGCAGGAAACCCGGCAGATAAAACGCGAGCATACATATAAGAGCAGCTATGCAGAAGGTCAACCACACGAGGCGGCTCCCCTATCGCCCGAGTTTGAAGTTCGGATCTACCTGACTGCAGGCAGAATTGTAAACGGGATCACCACAGGCAAAGTACTGCGGCCAACGCTGACGCATGATACCTGCCTCAAGCTCGGTTTGGATGGCGCGCTGCTCATTGACGCGGTCGCGTCCCCGCGAAGCGAACTCGAGATGATAGAGCTCGGCATAGGGCGTGAAGACACAGCGCAGCCCTCGCTCACGCAGCTTCCAGCAAAAATCGACATCGTTGTAGGTCACGGCAAGCTCCTCGGTAAAGCCACCGACTGCATCGAAATCATCACGCCGCACCATCAGACAGGCACCGAGTACGGCCGAGTATTCACGCGGGTGCACGAGACTGCCCAGGTAGCCCTGGTCGCACTCCGGCGCATGATTCTGGTTCATGAAGCCCAGGCACCCGCTCATCATGAGCGCAATGCCCGCATTCTGCACAAGACCATCCGGATAGCGCAACATCGGACCCACAGCGCCCACTTCTGGACGCTCGAAATATCCTGCCATGATATCGAGGAAACCATCAGTGATTGCCTTCGTGTCGTTGTTGAGGATGAGCACGAGCTCGCCGCTCGATTGGCTCACACCATAATTGACGATCCTGGAGAAGTTGAATGCACCCTCATACGTGACGACCTTCACGCGCGCATCGCGTTTGGTAAGCTCTTCATAGAACGCGAAGGTCTCGGGTTGCGTGCTGTTGTTCTCGACCAGGATAATCTCGAAAGCATCATAGCCCGCCTTCTCGAGAATGGAACTGACGCAATCCTCAAGCATAGAGGCGTGGTCTTTCGTCGGGATGATGATGCTCACGAGCTTTTGAGACTCGCACGACTCGTAGACAACTTTGTTGTAGGCACCATCTCGCGTGATGTGTGCGCTCACGTTTCGAGCATGCAGATGCTCCGCGAGCAGCTCCGGATCGCCTTCGAGCGTGCGCAAATCGTTTTTCTGGTCACGTCGATGACACAAGATCCGCGGCACATGAGCAACCGCACCTTGTCGGACGCACAGCTCGAGCGAGATCGCATATATCAACTGCTCGGCAGTTTTGATGCTTGACAGGGCAAGCTCACCAAAAACGCCCGATTGTAGCAATGCACATGAGCCGATATAGTTTCCCGCGTAAAGCGCATCAATGTCGATATCAGGCTTGAGGCGAGGGTTTCGATAGACCGCGAGGGTCCTATCGACCTGGTCATCATCTGGATATGCCAGTAACGCGTCACCATCTTCACGCAGGCAAAGCGCAAGCTCATAGAGCGCATTGGGTTCAAGAATGTCATGCTGGTCCATGACGAGCAGGTAGTCCGCCCCAAGCAGACCTATTGCCTGGCCTGCATCTTGGACAACCTCGACCAACCCGTAATCCTGCAGCGCCGAACGCGCGCGCGTCTTTGCCCGCTTTGCACCCGCGCCCATAAGGCAAAGACCCCGCACGGGAACGCTTTGGTCTCCAAGGGCGGCCAGGCTTTGCTCAAGCGCCGACGTATCGATTCTGTCAATGTCCATGAGCACGCCAACTGACCAATCGCGACTCGTGGCACGCTGTGCGGACAATTGGAATGTCTGGGCGCGATGGCGCAAGAGCCAGTGTGAATAAGTGGGGTCAGCATCTGCACCCGCCATCCGTTTCTGGGTCCTGCGAGCTTCCTCTGCACGCATGGGAGCATCGACGACGAGCAGGCCCGGCTGGCAGCCCGGCTCGCGAGAATCCTGCGAGAAAACGAAAGATTCCGAATCGTCACAAGCTACGCACATTGACAGGGAAACATGACGCTTCCCATCGTTTCCCAGACCGTCCTCCATAACGATAACCTGGGAACACGATCCTTGTGCGAGCATGAAATCGGTATCGATCGCATCGTCGAGGCGAGCATAGGGAAAGACAAGGTCAAGGCGCATGATCTGCTCATCAGCCGACGCAGAAAAGACGTCAACGAGCTCTATCAGGATACCGGTGCTCCAATAGAGCTGGTCGATATCACGCATGCGCGTGGCAAGGGATTTCTTGATGCGGTAGGCAAGACGTGACTGCCATTTCATGTCAGCGTAGCTAAATTGATAGTCGCAGATTTGTCGTCCTGTAGCCCTATCGATTACCGTAACTCGCTGATCCTCATCCATTTTGTGAGGAAAGACCGCAACCCAACGTCTGGGGTCGGTGCCCAAGACTTCCTCGAGCGGGTAGACGGGAACGGGGAGCTCGAGCCCGCCGCAGGAAAAGATCGCTCCCGGAACGATGTGAGGGCTATCTTCATCCAGCTCGAATGCCAGATAGCAGTACAAATCCCCCCGGCACATCGCGAGTGGTTTATCTGTCAATGCAAGCCCCTTAATACATCCCGTACCGAACATGCGAATCATACCAGTATAGGGTGAACGGTCATGGTTTGTGAATTTTAGGTTGGATTCTCCGTAGCCCGCAGAATGCGGCGTTACACTTGCCATCACTCTGAAAACTATCTACGAACGGCACATTTCAGGGGTGAACGAAGTCATGAAGACACTATCCACGAAACCTTTCGCACGCATCGCCATTGCCGCGTTCTTCTGCACCATGCTCTTTGGCACGGGAGTCGCATTTGCAGACGAGCAGGTTACGGCTACCAGCCTATCGACAACGGACACCGTCGCTGTCCAAGAGGATGAATCTGCCACCTCGATCGATGCACAAGCCGAAGATGCCCCCGTCATCACAGTCGAGCGTCATCTCGAAGATGCGGCTGATCCCATCGGCATCGAAAGCGAGACCGTCGAAGAACCCCTGCTCGCCGCAGGCGCGCTCGAGACCATTGACATGCATCGCCTCTACAACCCCAACTCCGGTGAGCACTTCTACACGGGCAGCTGGGAGGAACGTGCAAATCTCGTGGAAATCGGCTGGCAATACGAGGGCGTTGGTTGGGTCGCTCCCGACTTCTCGCGATCTCCGGTCTACCGCCTCTATAACCCCAATGCGGGTGACCACCATTACACGCTGTCCGCTTTCGAGCGCGATGAGCTTGTCGATGCAGGCTGGAATGACGAGGGCATCGGCTGGTACTCGGATGACACCCAGCGCATCGCCGTGCTACGTCAATACAATCCCAACGCCAAGACAGGTTCGCATAACTTCACCACTTCAGAAGACGAAGACGAGGCGCTGGTCGATGCAGGCTGGGAAGCCGAGGGCGTAGGCTGGTACGCCGTTTCCGAGGGTAATACCGCAGTGGCGGCTAGCTACATTTACCTTGATGCCGGTCATGGCAAGGGCAGCTCCACAAAGGGCGTCTACGACCCCGGCGCATGCGGCAAC
>CABURF010000115.1 GCA_902493755.1 uncultured Coriobacteriia bacterium | reverse complement strand
ATGCGAGTGCCATATACGTGGCCACAAGTCGCGAGGGTGCTCTCAAGACACTCATCTTCCTCGATGACGGCGATGGCATTCCTGTTGACATGCACGAGCGCATATTCGAGCCACGTGTTACTTCGAAGCTCGAGACTATGGTCATGGACACCTGGGGTGTACACGGCCGCGGCATGGCGCTGTACTCGATCAAATCAAACGTAGACGATGCACACGTTGTCGCATCGGCACCAGAGCTAGGTTCCTCTCTTGCCATCCGCATTGACCTTGAATCTCTTGATGAGAAGACGGATCAATCGTCACTGCCAGTCATCGGTACCGACGAGGGAGGAAAGCTCGTCGTCGTTTCCGGTCCACATAACGTCAATCGCACGCTTGTCGAGTTTGCTCTCGACGTGCGGGATTCCATCGATGTCTTCATAGGTTCTCCCGCCGAGATCGCCGCCACGCTCATCGCGCGCGGTCAGACTCAGGTCAAGGACACGAGCTTGCTGTTTTGCAAAGATATCGAAAAGCTTCCTATTACCCTCAGGCCTGCCATTGCCGGTGATGCTTCCGAGCTTGCCACTATTTGTAGCGAGCTCGGACTCGAGATGTCGGAGCGCACGGCACATCGCATTCTCGCAGGTCAGATCGCATCGCTTGCCCCCTTGCTTGATCATCTTGTTTCGCAACAATGTCCCTCGCAAGGGCAGAAACAGCCCATTGATCTCTATCAGGATCGCCGAGGCCTCAAGCTCTCGACGGACGATCTGTCCGCTTTCTCACGCGAACTCGAAAAAGCTTTTGCGACAATCGCACATCGCTACTACATCGAGCTCACCGAGGAGCCTATAATTCGCGTTGGCAAGGATGCGATTAACGTCAAGTTTCCCTTTGATAAGGAGCTGTAGTCCATGAGTACCGAGAAAGAGCAATACGAGCGCTGGCTGGAGCATGTGTCCGTCCAGGAGGCTAAGCAGCTTCGCGAGCAGGCTGACTCCATCGAGGAGCTCCACGATGCCTTTTACCGCGAGCTTGCCTTCGGCACAGCCGGACTACGCGGCATCATCGGGCTTGGCCCCAATCGCATGAACGTCTACACCGTCGGAAAGGCAACCCAGGGCCTCGCCGACTATCTCAACGCGCATTACGAGAATCCGAGCGTTGCCATCGCTCGTGACAGTCGCAATATGGGCGAGGAATTCGTCTCCGCCGCGGCTTGCGTGCTCGCGGCAAATGGCATCGTCGCTTACGTGTATCGCGCCATCCAGCCCACGCCTGTTCTCTCCTTCACCGTACGTGACCTGCACTGCAGCGCGGGCATCAACGTGACAGCTAGCCATAATCCGGCGGCTTACAACGGGTACAAAGTCTATGGCGAGGACGGTTGTCAGATCGCATCGCAGGCTGCGGTCGAGATTCAGGCTGATATCGACGGCCTCGATTTCTTCGATGACGTCAAGCGCATGGATTTCGATGACGCAATTACAGCTGGCCTCATCAAATGGATTGACGATGCTATTGTCGATCGTTTCCTTGACGAGGTTGCCGCCCAATCCGTCAAGCCAAAGGATGCTGCCGACATTGACAAACTCAAGATCGTATACACCCCGCTCAACGGCACAGGCCTCGACTGTGTGACACGCATCCTCGAACGTGTTGGGCTCGATGACGTGAGCGTCGTTGACGAGCAGAGGGACCCTGACGGCAATTTCACGACCTGTCCGTATCCCAACCCAGAGGACCGTGCAGCACTTGAGCTTGGCCTCGAGCTTTGTGAACGTGTCAACCCCGATATATTGCTTGCCACGGATCCGGATGCGGATCGCGTGGGCATTGCTGTTTTGCATGATGGTGCATATGAGCTTCTGACGGGTAACGAAGTCGGTGTTCTGCTCGTCGATTACATCGCCAAGTGTCTTTCCGAAAGGGGAGAGGATCTTTCGGAGAAGCTCGTCGTGACGACCATCGTCTCTACACTTATGCCCGATGCCCAAGCTGCATATTATGGTTTCGAACTCAGACGCGTGCTGACGGGATTCAAGTACATCGGCGGTCAGATCGCTTTGCTCGGACAGACCGAGGCCGATAGGTTCATGTTTGGTTTCGAAGAATCGTATGGCTATATGTCTGGTACCTACGTGCGTGACAAGGACGCCATCAGCGCCTCCATGCTCATATGCGAGATGGCGCAAATGTATAAGAACGAAGGAGCCGATTTGATTGAGGCCATCGAGTCTCTCTACGAGCGCTATGGCTATTATCTCAACAAGACCATCAACATGTCCTATCCGGGAAGCTCCGGCGCCGACAAAATGGAGGCGATTATGGACAGCTTGCGCACAAATCCTCCACAAGTTATCGCAGGCTTACCTGTCGTGAGTATCTTGGACTATGCGGATGGCGCTCCTATGACCAAGATAAACGGAAATCCTGACGAGCATCAGATCCTTCCCAGCGCAAATGTCATCTCCTTCGACCTTGGTGACGGTGTGCGTATCATCATCCGCCCCAGTGGTACTGAACCAAAGATAAAAGCATATGTCTTTAGTAAGGCAAATACTCGTGACCAGGCAGAACAGCTCCTTTCGGAGCTTTCTAAGGCCGCTCGGAAGCTCTTGGATTAAACGTTTTTACGCACACGATGGGCTTGTTGCTTTGAAATGGCAGAGATATATACACCCGTCATATCTCTGTCAAGTGACTAAGATATTTTAACCCTTAAAATCATTTCATTTTCTAGTCTCTTATTTCTGCAATCCTAGTCAATCTCGTGTTCCGTATGGTTTATAATCCTCTCGCTGAAAGCTTAAACACTGTACTAATGAAGAACACACGCACTAGGGATACACCATGGATTTTCTGAAGGTTTCAAGCAAGTCTTCCCCCGCATCTGTTGCCGGCGCGATTGCCGGTCTTATCAAGGACGGGAACCCCGTACGCATACAATCGATTGGTGCTGGTGCGGTCAACCAGGCCGTCAAGGCAATTGCCATCGCGCGTGGGTATCTCGCGCCAAGCGGCATTGACGTTGCCTGCGTTCCCTCCTTCGTTGAGCTCGAGATAAACGGTGATACGCGCACAGGCATCCGGTTCGCCGTTCATCCGCATTATTCTGACGATATCGTCGAGGTCGAGGAGAGCGTAGACGAAGTAACACTCGTCTAGGGGCACAGCGTGGTCTTTGCGGATTTGCATATGCACTCGTCCGCATCTGATGGAACGCTTGACGCTGCCCATATCGCTAATCTTGCAGCCCATACCAAAGGATTGCGCGTCATTTCCATTACCGATCACGACAGCCTGGCTGCCCTTGAGGATGCCAGTCTGTCGTGTGCCATGAACGATATCGATTTCGTTCCTGGCGTCGAAATCACGACACGACACGCGGGACGCGCCGTGCACATGCTCGGCTACTTTGTCGATGCAAACAATTCCGCGCTTGCTGGCTTTCTTGACGAGAATCGTCGCAAACGCACTGACCGCGCCTGCAAGATGGCAGATTTGCTACATGATCAGGGATATCCCATATGCGCTGAGGATCTCCTGACATCGGAGGAAACACCGAACAGACCGCTTCTCGCACGTTTGCTCTTGCAGCGTGGATGCGTTTCAAGCGTCAACGATGCCTTCAGGCGGTTGCTTGGCTCCTCGTCACCCTGCTACATCGATGCTGTCTATCCCGAGACGATTGAGGCCATGCGGCTCATTGCCGAGGCGGGTGGATGCTCCTTCGTGGCCCATCCCGCACGCTATGATATCGTTGACCTCATTGCATGTTTCGCTCACGAAGGCATGACAGGACTGGAAGCGTACCATACCATGCAGTCGTCCGCGCAAAGTGTCGAGCTGGTCGAGATTGCCCGTGAGCTCGGGCTAGGTGTAAGCGGTGGGTCGGATTGGCATGGCGATGCCGTGCATCAGGCGCATTTGGGCGGTTGTGGTCTTGAGGAAGGACAGTTCCGTTTATTTCAAGATGCGTGTGGGCGCACGTGAAAATGACGAAGTAGGTCTGGTTGAAGCATATGACGGATGAGAACAAGCCCCTTGGTGGTATGACGTATTGGCAGCGCACTTTTGGCTGTCAGATGAACGAGAACGACGCCGAACGCGTTTCGGGCATGCTTGAGGAGGCGGGCGCGCTGCCGGTACTCACCATCGAGGAAGCAGACATTGCCGTCTTCTTGACCTGCTGCGTGCGTGAAAAGGCCGAGTTGCGTCTTATGGGTCAGGTCGCATCGATTAAAAACGTCCCTAACGCACATAAGGCAAAACGCATCATAGCCGTAGGAGGATGCATCGGGCAGCTCGAGGGCGCATCACTGCGTGACGAGCTGTCTCACGTGGATATCGTCTTCGGGACGCATAACCTCGGACATCTCGTCGACTTGATTCAACGACGCCTTGTGACGGGCGAGCCTCAGGTAGAGACAATCGATGTGAACGATGGCTTCTCGAGCGATTTGCCCGTGCGACGTGAGAAGCCGTGGCATGCCTGGGTTCCCATCATGACTGGCTGCGACAACTTTTGCAGCTATTGTATCGTGCCCTATGTGCGTGGTCGCGAGATGTCACGTCCGCTTGACGACATTGCAGATGAGCTTGCCGTGCTTGCAGATGAGGGCATACGCGAGGTGACTCTACTCGGCCAAAACGTCAACTCATATGGGCGTGATCTTTACGGTACACCACGCTTTGCCGAGGTGCTTGCGCTGGCAGGGGAGTCGC
>CABURF010000114.1 GCA_902493755.1 uncultured Coriobacteriia bacterium | reverse complement strand
AGGGCGCCACCTGCGGTGACGCCCAAAATCGGACACACTTTTTGTCCTATAAGCCAAAAAAGAAGCCCCTAGCTGGGGCTTCTAAATCATATCCAGGATAATCCTTCTACATCTTTGGGTACTGCGAATGGGAATGTCCATGTCTGCTTTGTTCATAGCGGCTTACGAAAAGCGCGATGATGACCACAAGAGCAACGATGAGAAACGCGATCACAAAAAGAGCATTCTTCGTGTACAGACCCGTAATTGCTGCGCAGAGAATGGACATGATAATGATGACAACCGGAACGGCCATCCTCGTCTTGTCTCGTGCAATATTGGCGCGCAAAATCGCGTCCTGGCGACGTGATTCATCGTCGCGGCGGGCGCGAATGTCGCGGTCAGTCCACTCCATAATCTTGCGCTGGACTTCGGGAGGATACGAATTAAAAACATCTGGATGGGGCAAACTTACGCATCCATCCTCAAACTCAAACGGCTCACTAGTAAGAGCGTCGTCACACTCGTCGAGAGTGCCATCCTCAGCCTCGTGCCTGAAAAGATCCGAATAGTTTCCCAACGTCCTATCAACGCCAACTACCGGACCCTGAACGAAGCTGTTTGCGTCATTTTCGCTCGGATCATCGACATCAAAAACGAAATCGGGAAGGTCATCCGGCTTAACGCGGTCATTCTTGCGCTTGTTGTTGGACTTTGGCGACTGATTGCCCACTTGTTCGCGATTCTTGATGAACGCGTTGTACATTGGTTCGTTATTCATGCGTTTGGTACCTTTCGAAGGTCAATCTGTTCAGGCAATTATAGCATCGCTTGATGACGGCACAGGTTGGAGAAGGGCGCGTGGCAACCGAGGGTCTGTCCCCCACTTGCCAGTTCCCCGATTTCGTTCGTTGTGAGAAGAAAGGGTCTGTCCCCCGCTTGCCATCCTCCGCTTACTCATTCGTGGACTTGCGGCGGCGAGCGAGCAGCAATGCCAGCATAAGAAGTGAGAGCAGGCCAATCGCGACTTCGAAGGCCATACCGGGCACTGCATCATCACCGGTCCTGGGTATACCATATGCAGCGAGCTGCGCCTGATAGCGTGCCCTCTCCTCTGCCTCTTCCTCAGCATAGTTACCGAAGACCGGCGCAAAAATCACGTCGCTATCCATCGTCACCAAGAAAATTGCATCGACGCCCTCGATGTAAGTGGTTGCACCATCGCGTGTCACATTCCATCCCTTGATGTAGTAATCAGGGTTGAGCTCAATCAGGACATCATCGCGCGAGAGCGTAAAGCCGGGTTCGATACCGTCCGAATCGATTGTGATCTTACCGCCTGGGTATTCGCCTTCAGTGACGAAGTGGCCGAAGTCGTCAACATCGGGCTCGAATCCCTCGAGGCCGGCCACATGACGCTCGATGTCCCAAATCGCATACAGCTTGATGGTGTTGTTGCCGTTACCAGCCATCGCCGCAAGCAGGTACATCGCCGCCGTGGGGTCGTCGATGGTGCCACCCCTCACGAGACCAAGCACGCCATTCTCGAGCAAGGCCTCCATAAGCTGGCCAGCGATAAAATCGGGAACGACCGCGTCCGGCGAGAACGCCCAGCCCAGGAGCTTGGCGTTACGACGCTCGAAGGCGCGTGCCGATTGAGGCGTATTCGTATCGCTGATCAGGTGCAGTGCCAGTCGCAACATCATCGTTCTTGTCAAAGCTGATGATATAGGTAACGGGCGCCCACAGGGCTATGAGCCTGATGCTTGATCCAGGCATCGTGAAGATGTAGCCCGGTGCGTACTGCCTGCCGTTGCCATCCGTGAAGCCAATGAGGATGTAACCGTTGCGCAGAAGCTGATCGGCGGTCGGAAGCATAATCTGCATGTCAGTACCGTACTTCACCGTGATGGGAAGGCGACGCGGGTCATTGAGGTCAACATTGCCACCAGCAGCGTAGAGCGCCTTGGTAGCAGCGGCAATCTGCTCGGCGATGAGCTCTTCGAGCGTCTTGCGCGGCGCATCGGGGTCTGTCCCCTTGTTGCCAGCTGACAACGCGGGGTCTGTCCCCTCCTTGCCATCGGGGCTAATCCAGAGGCCGTTGGAGGGATCGATGGTAAGGGTCGCCTCGTCGAAGACGTAGTAAAGGACCAGAACCGTCAAGCCGTCACCGGCGATTACCGCACGCGCCTGGGTCGTAAAGGTCCGTCCCCCAATTGTCACGCTCTGGCCGTGGGGCAGGTAGGTGTAGCCAAGGACCGGAATGTTATCGAGGTGACGATAGGTCACGCTTGCGTCGACACCATCTGCCCACGCCACCTCGCCGGTGAAACCGACGTAGACGAGGCGCTGACCCTCGGCCCATTTCTCGTCATAGACGAGGAGGTTGCCGTTCGCATCATGCGGCACCGTTCCATCGGCCCTGAGCGGCACGAGCGTACCATCACCGGTGATCACCCAGCGCTCGACGTAGTACTTCGTGTTGTTATTGGCGACGTAGTAGAAGCGCAGATGCGTGCTGCCATCACCAGCAAGGTTGTCAGACTCGATGCCACGGGCAAGCAGCGTGCCGAAAATATCGATGGCAGGCTGATACACGTACTTGAAGACGGGCAGGCCATCGGCATCGAACAGCAGGTTGCCGTTCTCGTCCGTATCCTGAACGGCATTGCCGTCCTTGTCGCGCACGAGCACGATCGCACCCTGATATTCCTTCACGTAGGTGTAGCCGTCGATAGCCTCGTGACCATCCTCGAGCTTGGTCGAGGATACGTTCTCGTCGGTGATGCCCACGAGGTTCAACCTACTGTCCTCAATCTCGTGTGCCACACCGTACTGGTCAACCCACCAGTGGCTGACCGTGTACTTCGTGTCGTTACGCGCACGCCAGATCGCATGCAGCGTCATGGAGCGCGTCGGGATGATGAAGGAGCCGTCGGGCAGCACGAAGATATGGTCGAGATACTTGTAGGTCGGATTGTCGCCGTCGGCCTCGATTGCCCTGTTCTCGGCGTTGTCCGCACGCTCGCCGTACATGCTCATGAGAAGGGCACGCAGCACATCGGTGTACTGCCCGGTATTCGGATCGACACTCGCGAGATGGTCGGCGATGGGCCACGATGCGCTGCCCTTGATGACCGAGCCGTCGGGCAGGTCGGACCAGCCGACAAACTCGTAACCGGGACGGTAGAGCTGATCTGCACCCGGCAGGCGGATCGTGGTCTCGGTCGCGTACGGATCGCGCGACCACTCGCCAGAGCCGTCGATCATGGTCGGCGTGGACTCGCCGGTGGAGACCCAGGTGCCTGCACCGGGGTTCAGGATGAGCTTGATGCCGTCATCGCCCTCATCGTAGATGGCCTTGTAGTAACGATAGAGGATGAGGCCCTCGTGGACGTTGCCCTTGATGTGCGAGGTGTAGGACACGCCGTTGATGACGATACTCTCTACGTACTCATAGCCCTCGAAGCGACTGTCGTTGAGACCGTTCCTGTCGAGATTATCGGCGACCACCTCGGCATTGTTCTTGCGCATGAACTCCTGGTAGATGAGGTTCTTCACCGTGCCGTCACCCGTGACGCGCACGTGGTAGACCTGATACTCGATGTTGTCCTTGGAGTTGTAGTACAGCGTGAGGAGCATCTTGCCGTCAGCCGTGATGACCGCGCGGGCAACCGTGTCGACGCCGCCGCCGATGGAGTCGAACGCCGGATCGCCCGGAACGAGGTAACGGTAGCCGGGAATCTCGATGTTGTCGCCGTTGCGGTAGCTGACGCCGGAGACGTCGAGATCGGCCCAGGCAACCTCGTCGGTGATGCCGTAGTGGACGACGTAGTTGTCGCGAATCCACTGCGGGTCATCCTTGTGGTTGATCGTCGCATCGCCAACCATGTCGACGGTGCCATCCTGCTTGAACGGGAAGAAGTCGCCATCGCCGTCGACACCCCAACGCGTCACGTAGTACGGCGTGTTGTCGTTGGCGCGCCACACCGCGCGCAGCATGACCTTGGCGTTGGTGGGCATGATGTAGATAACCTTATCGGCATCGATGAAGGTGAACGTGAAGGTCGCCGGGTCGTAGCCGGAAATCACGGCAGTCCACTCGGCACCGCCATTGGCGATGTAGCCGGTCTTGCCAGCAGCCAGCGTGCGGCACGAATCCTGCGAGGCCGCGCCCTTGGCGGTGTCCTTGCCGGCGGCCATGAGGCCGTTCTTGTCGATGGCCCAGCCCACGAGCGTGTAGCCCGGACGCTTCACGTCGGCGTTGGTGGGCAGCGTGAAGCTGGACTCGGTGGAGTGCTGCTTGCCGGAGTACTGCGACTCCTTGCCCGGCTCCCAGGTGCCATCGCCCACGTTGAGGTCGAGCACGCGGTCCTTGAGCGGGAAGTAGTAGACGACGAGGTGCATGGTGCCGTTGCCCGCGATGCGCCACTCGCTCTTGACCGTTCCGCTGGCCATGCCAGAGCCGTCCTTCTTGGGGACGCTATCGCTCTTGCCGTTGGCGATGGTGTAGTAGCCGGCCAGAGCACCGTAGGCGTTGGTATTCCAGGGTTTGGGACCAGCCGTGGCGCCAGCAGTCGCGAGCTCGTCGGTGACGCCGGTGAAGCGCAGCGGATCGACGGCGGCGAGGTCATTGCCGTTCTTGTCAATCGGCACGATGACACCGTCACCGGTGATCTTGTAACGATCGACGTAGAAAACGGTGTCGGACTTGGCGCGCCAGGTGGCGTAGAGCGTGATGCTCGCATCAGTCGGGACGAGATAGAGGGTCTGTCCCCCTATTACCACCGCGGTGAATGCGGCGCCCTTGT
>CABURF010000113.1 GCA_902493755.1 uncultured Coriobacteriia bacterium | reverse complement strand
CGGATAGCGAGACGGACCAACTATAAGCCCAAAACGCCTTACAACAGCTCTGAGTGCATCGTCTATCGTCTCCCCCAGCCCGACGACAGGCAATTCGCGGGTTATCAAAAGAATATATGCTTTTAAGAATGAAACGATTTCCAACGCAGCCAGGTGTCATAACCTCTACGCGTTGGCGCTCGGGCGGTACTGAACGGCGTTCTCGGGAGAGAGTGGCTTCGAGAAGTAATACCCCTGAACGATGTCGCAGTTAAGATTGCGGCAAATCTCAATCTGCCACTTCTCCTCGACACCCACGACGACAACCTTCTTCCCAAGACCGTGCGCTAGGCGCACAAGGTTCTCGAAGTTGTCGTCGTTGCCATCAACGAGGAAGGTGTCGACAAAGGCCTTGTCAATCTTCACAAGTGCGACCGGTACCGACATCACGTCAGAGAAGGAGCTGTAGCCCGCGCCAAACTTGTCGAGCGCAATCGTGACGCCGTGGTCGATGAGACGACGCAACACCTGCTCCACCTGTTCGCTGTTGGCACTGAAGAAACCCTCGGTAATCTCAAGCTTGATGTAATCGGCCGGGATATCGTTGGCGGCAAGTTCGCTGAGCAGGAAGTCCACGTAATCGTCGCTGTGCGTAAGATGCGCGGTCGAGAAGTTGATCGAAATCGGACGCAGGCGCTTGTTGCGCTTCTTCCAGGTGGCGAGCTGCTCGATTGCACGCTGCGGTCGATGTCGACGATCATGCCGTTCATCTCTGCCACATGGATGAACTGTGCGGGTGGGTACTCGTCGTTCTTGAGACGCACAAGCGCCTCGTAACCAGCCACGTCGTTGAGTCGCAGGTCAATCTGCGGCTGGTAGCAGACAACGAAGTCCTCGTTGCGGATCGCGATGCGCAACAGCGCCGTGATCTCGCGCGCATCTTCCATCGCGTGCCGCATGTTATCGTCGTAGAAGACAACGCTGTGGCCGCCGCCAAACTCACGTGCCTGGCGTATCGCGTAGTCAGACCCCGCGATCATGTCATCAATCGTCATACCAGGCTGGCGGTTTGTCACGGCCATGCGCGTATCAAACTCGACGGTGTCCTCATTGACTGTCACGGGCTGACGTAACAGGTACTCAAGGAAGTCGATCTGTTGTGATCCATGAGGAACCTCGGTCTCGAAGCCAAGGAAGAACTGGGCGCCTGCAGAACGCACGAGAAACGCCTTCTCGAGGCCTTCCATGCGTTCGGTCACGCAGCGCAGCACTCCCTCGCTCACGGTGCGTCCGAAGGCCGCGACGATGTCATCATAGGCAATGATCTCGACTTCGATGAGTGCGCGGATGTCATTTGCCTGAGAGCTTTGCGCAAATTCCGCAAGCCATTGCATATTTTGCTGGCCCGTAATCTCGTCGCGATACACGCTTTGCGCAATCTGCGGTTTCTCGAGGTCAGGCGCTGTCTCGGACACAGTTATCGCCTGCGTGGGGACGGGCGCGGGATGCGATTTATGAGCCGTCGCAAGGCGCCCGAGACGCAGTGATGCGACAAAGAAGAATGCTGCGAGCGCTAATAAGGCAACTGGTAGCAGAAATAGCATGAGGGTATCGAAACTGAAGTAGTTGCGGTTGATGATGGAGCTACCTGCAGGCAAATTGGATGTCGAGAGCCCGTAGTCACTTAACACCTGCTGATCGAAAACGTAGCCGAGCGTTCCATCCTTCACAAGTTCAATATCCGCAGGTCGCGTGCCGTTAAGTACGCGAATCGCAAGCTGTGCTGCACGTTGGCCATCATTCTCCGGATCAAGGAAAGCCGATCCTGCAATTCCTCCTCCGACACCACCGATAGTGGCACGGAAAACAGGGCATGAGCAGGAACCTGTAATATATGTAACGCTACTGTCGAGTGAGTAGACGTTCCCGTAGCGATCGTTGTTTGCATCGAGCAGGAACACGATGGTGTCCTTACTGGCACCGGCAACACTGCTGGCAAGTTCCTCACGCGTGAGTTGCGATGCGTTGACGTACGTCACCGCCATGCCCTCGAAAGACTTGAGCGCCTTGTCGAACTGCGCGCGATTTCCGATGCCAGCGGGCGTCTCATCAACGATGACAGTGAAGCTCGTGGCCTCAGGCATAAGGCGTTGCGTTGCCTGCATCATCGAACCGACATAGCTTTGCTCCACCATACCCGTCATATATCCGCTCGAGGTCGCATACAGCGCATGGCTAAAGTCGTTGATGCCGAAGAACACGACGGGCGTGCTCGGGAACATGCTGTCGTGGTTGTTTTCCATGAAGTACAGCGCCTCGTCATCGGCGCAGATCACGGCCGCGTAGCGCCCGTGTTGCGCAACCTTTTGCCCAAGTTGACTCACCCAGGCATTGTAGGCATCGCTGCCAAGCGGCGCATTATACGCGTCCATATAGACGACATCGACATTGACCGAGCTGCGTTCCATCACGTCAAGCACGCCATCGCGCGCCCGTGGCGTGTTAGCCTCAGACTCGTCATAACTCATGATGAGCAGAATGTCCGCGACGGGCTGCGTAGTACTCACAAACTGCACGGCCACCTGCTGGGTGCGCGAGGCGAGTCCGAAGTTAGAGATGAGCAGACAGACGCCAAGCATGGCGCATACGATGGCAACAGCCACGAAGCCGATCCGTCTTGCACGGTACCGGTTTGACTGAACCGTTCTATGTTTGGTTTCAGCCTGTGCCATCTCCAAACTTTCTCACAAATGTGGTGTTGTCCTCAAGACAGCCTACCACGTTACCAACAGGCTCCATTGCAATATGTAACAACTCACGCGAGATGCTGTCACACATGACCAACAGGGGCCATAAAATAAAGAGGGGCCCACAAAGGGTCTCTCTTCTTAGCCGTACCTATGCGCGTAAAGGTTACAGGAACCTTTTACTCTTCCGGGGAATCCTCTTCGTCATCCTCGGAGTCTTCTTTGCCAAAGCCAAAGAATCGCGCAATCCTCTTACGAAGACGGAAGAAGAAACCACCTGCTCCTGCACCGGCACCTGCAGCACCTGCTCCGGCTGCGCCTGCAGCCCCAGCAGCACTAGCGGCACCTGCAGCGCTTGCTGCTCCGGCAGCACCTGCAGCGGCAGCGCCCGCAGCTCCTGCTGCAGCTGCGCCCGCACTGGCACCAGCGATGGACAGGCCAACGCCGACAACGCCGGCGACCGCCGCAACGCCCACGCCAACGGCGGAGACGGTGCCCACAACCCTACCGGTATCAGTGGCCAGAAAGTCCGCAATGCCGCCAAAAACGCCCTTGTCCTCGGCGCCCATGGTCTGGATCTCCTCGACATCAAACACCTCGGACATATTCTCGACCGCTTCGGCGATCTCGGCTGCCTCGGCAGTCGGAACACCACCATTGCCGCCATTGCCGCCACGGCCACCATAGGGCGTGTAACCGTTGGCACTGCCATTAAGGCTCGGGTCAACCGGCGGCGCAGGAGGTGTCGTGGGCTTGAGCGGGTCCGTAACGGGTACGTTCGGTGTGTTCGGATCGTCTGGGTGCTCATTGGGGTCAACGCTGGTGTCAAGAGTCCACATGGCATAGAGCGTAGAGGAAGCACCATCGCGGTCGGCCAGGATACCGGCCTTGATAAGGGCAGCGAGCGTCTCGTCGCCATTGAGCGCAATACCCTTGCCGTCGGCCTTGGTGTTCCAGCCAGCGAAAAGGTAACGCTCGCGCTTGAGGGTGGCCGCTTTGGTCAGGATATCCTTGCAACCATAGGCAACGGTCATCGGGGCAACCTCGCCCCAGCCGCCATTAGCGTCGTACTTGATCGTATAAGTATTAGTGGCAAAAATCGCCGTAAGGGTAATGTTGTGATAGAGCGCATACCCGGTCTTCTCGTCCGTGTACTTCGAGAGACCCATGACGATCTCGGCCGTCAGCTTGTCACGATCACGAATGGCATCAGGCATGTCACCCAGCGTACCGCTCGCCTTCCAGGTTACGAAGTGATATCCCTCGTTGGGATACGCGGTGACGCCGGCGAGGGTCTGATCGGAGCTGCCCTTGATGAGGCCGTCGCCCGCACCCACGGTCTGCGTCACCGTGGAGGTCTTGTCACTGCTTCCAGACTGCACCTTGCCACCGTTTTCGACGGTGTAGATGATATCCACGAAGATCTGCTTCCACTGTGCGTAAAGCTTCATGACATAGTTACTAGCGAGAATGCCAGAACCGGAGATATGCTCACCTGCCTTATAGGCAATGCCGCTACCATCCGGCTTGGTGTTCCAGCCGACAAAGCTATATCCAAAACGCGTGAAGCCCGAATCGGCTATCGTGGCGCCATGCGCAATCGTGACTTGGGTAGCGTCAGTGCTTCCATCTTCGGTGCCATTGCCAAAGTAATTGATAGTCCAGTCGCGCTCGACTGCCGCATCGATGATCCAACGCCACTCGATTCCGGGATACTCGCCATCTCCATACGGCATGCCATGGGACGAATTGCACACGACCGAAGTCGGCATGCCCTTGTCGTCCACGAGAATCGAGAGAGCATCGATCTTGTAGAGATCGAAGACATAGTAATAAGTGTGATCCACGCCATCAATCGTTTCCACGTACGGGACGATGTTCCAATAGGCATCATCTACCGGGGAAAGGACGAGACGCAACTCAGAAGTATTGGTACGCGCGAGATAATATTGACCAATCTGCAAAAGATAAAATCCCGCATACGAACCATCGGAAATGGACGTGAGTTGCCAAAGGATGGTCTCTTCCATTTCCGGATTATAAAAACTGGTTAATTGATTTTCATT
>CABURF010000112.1 GCA_902493755.1 uncultured Coriobacteriia bacterium | reverse complement strand
CCTTGTATGCGACGACGCCATTCTTCTTGATGGCCGAATACGCAGGCGGAAGCTGCTCGAGCTCGCCCGTGAATTCGTCGAGGATGGCCTGAGCATCCACCGACCGCATGATGCCCGCAAGCTCCTCATCAGACGCATTCGCGAGCACGCGTCCCTGAGCGTCATCCGTATCGGTGGCGGCGCCAAAGACGATGCGAGCATCGTAGCCCTTGTCGTGTCCAGTGAGATACTCGGACAGACGCGTGGCTGCGCCTACCCCCACAAGCATGAGACCCGTTGCGGCCGGATCGAGCGTACCGGCATGACCCACACGTCGCTCCCCCGTAATCTGACGTACGCGGTTGACGACGTCGTGCGATGTCATCCCATAGGGCTTGTCGAGCGCGAGTAGGCCGCACAGTCCGCTGGCACCACGCCTACGGCTCATAGCATGCCCTCGCGAATCCTCGTGAACGCCGTCGTGGCGGTTACCTCGGCATCCGTCGTCATCGAAGCCTTCGGTTGCTCGGCAAAGGACTCCGCAACAAGACTCTCGACGATAGCGCGCGCTTCGGGCAATTTGCCGTGAATGGTAAAACCAGCTGCCGCCTTGTGGCCGCCACCGTTCATCCGAGCGGCAATGGCAGCGACATCGCGATCGGTCTTGGAGCGAATTGAGCCGCGCACAATGGGCCCCTGCTCACGCAGCATGACGGCGATTTCGACACCATCGAGCTGGCGTATCGCATCGATGAGCGAATCGCCGTCCTCCTTGCTCGCACCGAGCTCCTCGAAGTCAGCTTCGCAAGCCCACGACAGGGCGAGCTTGCCGTCGAAAAGCAGTTCGAGACGACGTACGACGAGCGCTTCGAGCTGCAGGGCTGCCCAGCTGCGACGCTGGTAGACGTAGCGTGCAACCTCGGAGGGAAGCGCACCAGCCGCAGCCATGTCGGCCGCTGCCATGAGTGCGCGCGAATCGGCATTCTGAAACTGGAACCTGCCCGTGTCGGTCACGAGCGCGGTATAGCAGCAGGTCGCGATATCCGGCGTCATCTCGGCGCCGGCCTGCTCGAGGAAATCCCAGACGAGCATGCCCGCGGCCGCAGCCGTACTGTCGACATAACCGACATCGGCAAAGGACGCGTCGCCCTGGTGATGGTCGATGACGAGCGTCTTCTTCGCACGCTTGAAGACATGTTCACCATCACCGGCACGCGCGGCACTCGGCACGTCAACGAGAATGAAAACATCCGGGCACGCATGGTACTCGCAAGCGGGCATGAAGTCCCCGTAGCTCGCGAGAAAGTCATAGAGCTTGGGCTGCTCGCGCGTCGCAAGCAGCGGCGTCACCTCGTAACCGAGACTGCGCAGGCCCAGCGTGAGGGCAAGCGCGCTTCCGAGGCAATCGCCATCCGGATTGACATGACCGCAAACGGCAACGCTTCGCGCTCCGTCAAGCAGCTCAATGCCATTCGTGTAATCGAGCTTCGCCATTGATCATCCCTTTTAGTCTTGGCACGTGATCGCAAACGATAATTACGCTGCGCTAGCCCTCGTCAGAGAACAGCGACGCGATGCGCTCGGCAGCGTCAACCGATGGGTCAATGAAAAAGCGCAGCTCGGGCGTAACGCGCCAGCCGAGACTCTTGCCAACAAGCGAGCGTATGCGACCCTTGGCAGCTTCGAGCCCCTCCATGACCTCGTCATAGCGACTCGCATCGGCGCTCACGTAGACATTTGCGACTTCGCGGTCCTTGGAACCCTCGACGTCGGTAATCGTCACGAGCTCGAGACGTGGATCAGAGATCTGGAACAGGAGCACATTGGCGATCTTCTCGCGCAGCTCTTCGTTAACGCGGCGCGATGTGGGTGTCTGTTTCATGTCTATTCCTTACGGGCGACCTGCTCGATGCGATAGCCTTCGATGACGTCGCCTTCCTTGATGTCCTGGAAGTCCTCGATGCCGATGCCACACTCCGTGCCCGAACGCACCGATGACACGTCATCGCGATAGTGGCGCATGGACATGATGGAGCCGTCGTGAACGATGACACCGTCACGCACGATACGCACGTGATCGGTGTTCGCAATCTCGCCCTCGGTGACAATGCAGCCGGCGATGACGCCGACCTTGGGCATCTTGAAGGTCTCGCGCACGGTGGCAGAGCCGGTATCGACCTCGACCTCCTCGGGAGCAAGCAAGCCGACACGTGCGGCATTGATGTCCTCGATAGCCTGGTAGATGACACGGTACAGGCGAATGTCGACCTTCTCGCGCTCGGCAGCCTGACGCACGCCGGCCTGCGGACGCACGCCGAAACCGATGATGATGGCATCGGATGCCGCAGCGAAGTTGACGTCGGTCTCGGTGACACCACCAACAGCCGCGCGAATGACATTGATGCGAACCTCGGACTGGTCCATCTTCTCAAGCGCACCGCGTAGGGCCTCGATGGAACCCTGAGTGTCGGCCTTGACGATGAGGTTGAGCTCGGCGTGCTTGTTTGCCTCGATACGGGCAAAGAGATCGTCGAGGTTCATATGACGCGGAGCCTCCTGCGCAGCCAGGCGCTGCTTGAGCTCACGCTCGGCAGCGAGGCTGCGGGCCTCGGACTCGTTCTCGAAGACGGCGAACTCGTCACCGGCGCTCGGAACCGAGGACAGACCCAGAATCTCGACCGGATCGGCGGGCTTGGCCTCCTTGACCGAATTGCCCTTCGGGTCGATGAGCGCACGCACGTGACCGAAGCACACGCCCGCGACAAGCGCATCACCCACGCGCAGCGTACCACGCTGCACGATGACGGTTGCCACCGGACCGCGGCCCTTATCGAGGTTTGCCTCGATGACGAAGCCGCTTGCGGTCGTGTCGGGATTGGCCTTGAGCTCGAGGACCTCGGCCTGAAGGATGATCGTCTCGAGCAGCTCGTCGATGTTGAGGTTCTGGCGAGCCGAGACCTCGACGAACATGTTGTTGCCACCCCACTCCTCGGGCACGACGCCACGCTCGGCAAGCTCGCTCTTCACGCGATCGGGATTGGCACCCGGCTTGTCAATCTTGTTGATGGCCACGACGATGGGGACATCGGCCGCCTTGGCGTGGTCGATGGCCTCGATGGTCTGGGGCATGACGCCGTCATCGGCAGCCACGACCAAGACGATGATGTCCGTGACCTGCGCACCACGCGCGCGCATGGCAGTAAACGCCTCGTGGCCCGGCGTGTCGATGAAGGTGATCTGATTGCCGTTGATCCAGACCACGGATGCACCAATGGCCTGCGTGATGCCGCCTGCCTCGGCCTGTTGCACGCCCGAATGGCGAATGGCATCGAGCAGTGAAGTCTTGCCATGGTCGACGTGACCCATGACGGTGACGACAGGCGGACGAGGCTTGAGATCCTTCTCGTCATCGTAGAAGGTGAACGACATCTCCTCCTCCGGCGAGATGATCTTGACCTCGCGACCGATATCGCCGGCGATGAGCTCGACCAAGTCGTCGCTCATCGACTGAGTAAGGGTCAGCGGCGTGCCGAGCAGGAAGAGCCTCTTGACGACCTCGTTGCCGGGTACCTCGAGTGCATCGGCGAGCTCACCCACCGTGATACCGCTCGTGACCTGCACGACGCCAACAGGCACGCCCGTGATTTCCGCCTTGCGCTGCGCCTCTTCCTCGGCCTTCTTGGCGGCCTCGGCAGCGCGACGCTCCTTGCGCTTCTTGCGACGACCGCTTGACTGCTTTTCGGCCTCGGCAACTGCGGCACGGGCCTCCTCGAGGACCTTGTCGCGTTGCAGCTGCTCGGCGGCCTGTGCCATCTGGCGGTAACGGTCGTCCTCGGACTCCGAGTCGACCTCCACCTGCTGACGAGCCTTCTTTTTCTTCTTGGCGCCCTTCTCGCGATAGGGTGACTCAGCCTGGGCAGACTCAGCGCCCGCCTGTTCGGCAGCAGCACGCGCCTCGTCCGCTTCTTTCTTCTCCTGCGTCAAGCGGTTGCTCTCGGCAGCAATCTGCGAGAGAAGCCCATCGAAGACCGAGGGCTTGGAGGGCTTGGGCTTCTCGACAGCCTCCTCGGCTTCCTGCTGGCTGGCGGCCTTGGCCTCTGCCTCGGCGGCCTCGCGCCTCTTCTGTTCCTTTTGACGACGCTTGATCTCGGCCTGCGCAGCCTGCTTGTGCTCTTCCTCGAGGCGCCTGCGCTCCTCTTCCTCGGCATTCATCTGCTCCTCGGCAGCGGTATCTTTCCCGCTGTCTTCTTGGGCCTTCTCGGTGCGCTTTTGCAACTCCGGCTCAAGCTCCTTGCGAATCTTATCGACATAGGCATCGACAAGCGTGGACGCATGATTCTTGACGGGGATCTTCATCTCCTTGAGTCTCTCGACGAGCTCCTTGGAGGTCATCCCGAACTCTTTAGCGAGCTCATGTACACGCATTCCTGCCATATTCCCTATCACCTATTCCCTGCTGATGCCGCACTCGAGGTGCGCATGTATGCATCAAAATCGGCTCTCAGCCGTTCGTAATCGTCGTTTCCCACCTTGGTGCGCAGACGACCGCCAAAAAGGCGCTTCTCGCATGCCTTGGCAAAGCATGCCTCGTCCGCGCAGACATAGGCTCCACGCCCTGCCATCTTGCCACTCGCATCGAGGGCAACCGCCCCGTCTGCGCTACGCACGAAACGCACAAGCGTGCGTTTGTCCGAACTCGCGCGACATGCGATGCAGGTACGTATGGGAGCCTTCTTCGTCATTAGATGAGGGACTCCTCGTCCGCCTCAATCTCGGGAGCCTGGCCATCTGCGTGGATACCGCAGAAGTGCGAACCAGGACGAGCATGGTTGCGGCA
>CABURF010000111.1 GCA_902493755.1 uncultured Coriobacteriia bacterium | reverse complement strand
CTCGCGCTTGCCGGCAAGCTCGATCTGCTTCTTGGCGCCCTGCGAAAGGTAATCATCGTACTTCTCGATGTATGCTTCGACATCAAGGTCATCGTCGCTCATCTTTGCCGCCTGCTCGCGTGCAAGTTCAACGAAACGCTTGGAGTTGCCGAGTAGCGTGCGGTTGTCGCAGTCGCGCGCAAGGGCGTAGAGCATGTCGAAGACCTGGGCGTTTCCAACCCGCACCCCCGAGATGGCGTTGAGCACGAGCACCTCGCAGCGACTGCGCAGGGTTTCGAGCACCGCGGACTCGCTATTAGCGACAAGTATGCAGGTGACATCACGCGGCGGCTCCTCAAGCGTCTTGAGGAACGCGTTTGCCGGCGCTCCCGCCAAACGATGAGCATCCTGGACGATGTAGACCTTGCTTGCGGCGCGAATGGGAGCAAGCTCGGCATCGCGCGTGAGTTCGCGAATCTGCTCGACGAGGTAGCCGTCGGTACCACCAGGCGTGTAGACGTGCAGGTCGGGGTGGACACGGCGCAGAACCTCGTCTTGCGCTTGCACGTCGCCCTGCGCGATGAGACCGGCCGCAAAGCGTAATGCCAAGTCGGCACCTAGGCTTTCGTCACCACCCGCGATGAGATAGGCGTGCGTGACGTTGCCCGTATCGTGCACGCGCTGGAGATACGACGTGACCTGGTCCTGGCCAATGATGCCGGAAAAGAGCTCGCTCATGAGCGCCCCTCCGCCCCGGAAAACTGGGACAAATGGACAGGGCATTTGTCCCATTCGAGATCGGCGAGGTCAGCGCATATGCGCTCGTGCACTTGCTCGACACTGCCGTTGGCATCGATGACATGTACGCGCTCGGGTTCGGCAGCGGCTATCTCCTCGAAGCCCGCGCGCAGACGTGTGCGAAACTCATCGCCCGCAGACTCCATGCGATCACCCGTGCCATCGTCCGACCGGTCCTCGACGCGCTCGCGCGCAATGCTGGGATCGAGCGAAAGCAGCAGCGTGCGCGTAGGGTAGCGACCGCCGCAGGCAAGGTCGTTCGTCGCGCGGACGAGTCCGGCACCGAGCTCGCGGCCATAGCCCTGGTAGGCGAGCGTAGAGTCGGTGAAGCGATCGCAGACGACGATGCTACCCGCGGCAAGAGCTGGTTCGATGACCTCGCTCATCACCTGAGCGCGAGCTGCCTCGAAGAGCAGGAGCTCGGCAAGCGGCACCATCGCGTCATCGTCCTTGTCGAGGAGAAGCGCACGGATCTTCTCGCCCAGGCGCGTGCCGCCTGGTTCGTGCACGCGCAACACCGTATGACCCTGCTCTTCGAGCCATTTGGCGAGAAGGTCGGCCTGCGTCGACTTGCCGACGCCATCGTCGCCTTCGAGCGTGAGGAAGATGCCCCCGGTGCTATCTGCGTTGTTATTCATGCAGCTATGGTGCCTCGTCTACTTCTTGGCCGCGGTCTTTTTCTTTGCCGTGGATTTCTTCTTGGCCCCACCGCTCGGCTTCTTAGCCTTTTCGGCCTTCTCCTTCTCGCGCTTGGGGCAGTTCATGTTCACGCAGATGCGCCACGGACCGCGGGCCGTCGAAACGATGACCTCGGGAGCACCGCACTCGTCGCACACCTCGCCCGTTGCGGTGATGTCGCCGCGTTGAGGCAGCGGGTAGCTCACATCGCACTGCTCGAAATTCTCGCAGCGGATGAAGCGCTTGAGCGTGCGTGGATTCTTCTGCGCGATGAGCTTGCCCTCACGACCCGCCTCCTTGCAGACCTCGCATGTGCCCACGACGATCTCTTCCATCTTGTTGGTGGGACACTCGGGGTCAAGGCAGTGGTTGTACGCTTTCTGCCTGAAGGGCGTGACCTTGATCTGCGGACCCCCGCAGGTGGGACACGGCTCCTCAAGTGCCTCGTAGCGGCCCTGAGGCAGCGGATAGGTCACGTCGCAGTCCGGCCAATTGTTGCAGCCGACAAAGCTCGCGCGGGTCTTGGCCGACGTCTTCACGCAGAGGTCGCCGCCGCACTTGGGGCAAGCGCCGACGCGACTATCGGCCGTGACGGCGTCGCTGATCATGTCCGCGATGGCGTCCTTCTCGGGAATGAGGGCCTCGATGATGCCGCCGAGCAGCTCGCGAGAGTGCAGCACGACCTCGTCGCGCTGACGCTTGCCATCGGCAACCTGCGTCATCTCGCCTTCGAGCTCGGCGGTCATGTTGGGGGTGGTAATGGGCTCGGCGAACTTCTCAAGCGCATCGATGATGGCGATGCCGAGCTGGGTGGGCTCGATAGGATCGTTCACGATGTAATGGCGACTGTAGAGGCGCTCGATCATGTCGTGACGCGTGGCCTTGGTGCCCAGACCCTTGGCCTCCATCTCCTGGACGAGCTTGCCCGACGAGAAGCGTGCGGGCGGCTCGGTCTGCTTGTGAGCGCAATCGGCATCCCAAAAATCGAGCGTCTGGCCTTCGGTGAGAGGCGGCATCTGCTCGTCCTTCTTGAGACCGTACGGATACACGCTGCGATAGCCCGGCTCGACGAGCACGTCACCGCGAGCGGTAAATGCCTCGCCCGCGACATCGAGCGTGACCTTGGTGGATTCGAGGACCGCGGCCTCGGACAGCGTCGCCATGAAGCGGCGGCAGATGAGGCTGTAGAGCTTCCACTCCTCGGGACGAAGTTTGTCGGGGTCGGCCGCACCCGTGGGGTAGATGGGCGGGTGGTCGGTCGTCTCCTGCTTGCCACGCGTGGCCGTGAGCTTGTCTTTGGCGAGAAGCTCCTCGGCACCCTCGCGGAAATCGGGAACCTTGGCGAGAATGCCGAGGACTTCGCGCAGGTCGAGGTTGTCGGGGTAGACCGTATTGTCAACGCGGGGATACGAGGTGTAGCCATTCATGTAGAGCGACTCGGCGATGCGCATGGTGCGCGCCGGCTTGATGCCGATGGAACTTGCCGCCGCCATGAGCGACGTGGTGTTGAACGGAGCCGGCGGATTGGACTTGCGACGCTTCTTCTCGATGGTGCCGACGGTCGCCTCGCTTGCGCCTGCAATGCGAGCCATGACGCCATCCGCCTCGTCCTTATCCTTGAAGCGCGCAGTGGCATGGGTCGCGGTAAAGGCCTCGTCGTGATCGCCCTTGGGGGCGGCGTTGCCGGTGATGACCCAGTAGTCCTCGGGAATGAAGGCATCGCGCTCCTTCTCGCGCTCGACCACGAGGGCTAGCGTCGGGGTCTGCACGCGGCCGGCAGAACGCGTGTTGCCGATGCCGCTGTACTTCACGCAGGTGAGGTAGCGTGTGAGCACGGCGCCCCAGATGAGGTCGATGTACTGGCGCGTCTCGCCCGCGTGCGCAAGGTCGTAATCGAGCGTCGTGAGCTTGGCGGGAGAGAACGCCTCCTCGATCTCCTTTTTCACGAAAGCCGAATAACGAGAGCGCGTGATAGGGGCGGTCTCGTTCACCTCACGCACGACCGAGATGGCGTCGAGGCCGATGAGCTCGCCCTCGCGGTCGAAGTCGGTGGCGATGACAATCTCGTCCGCCTTCTTGGCGAGGTTCTTGAGCGAGCGGATGATGTCCTTCTCGGCGGGAAGCTTCACGATGGGCGCGTAGGTGAGATAGGGCAGCGACGGAATCTTCCAGCCCTTGAGATTGATGCCTTCGGGGATGTACGGACGGCGCTTGGACTTCCATGGTGGGGTGGGAAGCTCCTTGGGGACGTCCGGCGCCTCGATGACCTCGCCGTCCTCTTCGAGACCAACCCAGCCGGTCTTCTTCTTGTAGATGAGCTCCTGCGGGAAATCGAGGCCGAGAATGTGGCCTTTGAGACCGATGGCGACGCATTCGTGACCGTCGCGATTAAAACGGTACACGGGGGTGTTGTAGACCTTGTCCGTCTCGGGCTTGCCACCTTGGGCAAGAAGACGAGAGATCTGTTGGGCCGCGATGTTCTTCTCGGTAATGATTAGTTCCATATTGTCCATCACTCACTTGTTTTTGCTGCGTTTTTGAAGACAGCTATGGCTTACAATTACCCGCGGAGACAAGCGGGTGGGGCCGGAAGGCCTCAGTTGCACGATTTTAACCATATATATAAGGTTCTGGCTACCTCCATTTTTGAAACGATTAGCCCCACGCGCTGTGTCGTGTGCGACATGCCCGGCAGCGTTCTGTGCGAGGGCTGCGCTTCCTCCCTTCCCTTCATCGATCTTGCACGCGCGTGTCCGCGCTGTGGGGCGCCCTACGGCCGCATGCTGTGTACGGAGTGCCCCATGCCCGGTAGCGAGTCAGCATTGCTGCACCCCGAGGAGGCGTTTTCCTTCACGCAGGCGCGATCGGCGCTTTCGTTCGAGGAGGGAGCGCGGAGAATCATCAGCACCTACAAGGACGGCGATGAGCTGCGTCTCGATGCGGTGATCGCATCGCTGTTGTGCGCCGCGATCCGCGGACGAACACTGGGGGCCGACATCCCAAGGCCTCCCGCCGTCATTTGGGGTAAGGCGGGGCCTTCCGCTGTCACTTCGAGCGAAGCGGAGCGTCCCGCTGTCATTTCGAGCGAAGCGGAGCGGAGTCGAGAAATCTCCTCGTCGCTTCCCCTCCAGGATTGGACGCAATGGGCGGATGCGCTCGTGTACGTGCCGGCATCGCCCGAGGCGCTCCTGCGACGCGGCTTCGACCACATGGAGCGCGTGGCGGAGATTGTCTCGCGGCGTACGGGGATGGCGCTCGTGCATGCGCTTGCAAGTTGCAAAGGAGCACGCGATCAGCGCGAGTTGGGACGCGGGGAGCGCCTGGCAAATCGCAGTGGGTCGTTCTCGCTGGCAGTGGAGGCGATATCGGGAGCAGACTCGTTACCGCAACGCATCGTTCTCGTCGATGACGTCT
>CABURF010000110.1 GCA_902493755.1 uncultured Coriobacteriia bacterium | reverse complement strand
ATCGTGGACGAGATAGACGTCATCGACGCCCCTTGCTCGGGCACCACGATGCGCGAGGCAATCGGCCTCAACGGCTACGGCATGGACGAGACGCAACGGGCCGGCGCCTGATGGGACCCGGAATCCGAGAGGAGGTGATCATGGCATAGCGGGGCTTGCCGCCCTGGCCGGAAAACTCGATTCAGAGGAGTGGGACATGAAGAACAGCAAGTTCTTCACGGTGCCCTACGACGTCGCACACACCTCGGAGATGCGCTACGTGCGCAAGAGGTGCGGGGGGCTTATTGCCTTCGGCCGGTGGATGGCGCTGTTGGGCATCATGTACGAACAGGACGGAAAGGTCGACCTGAACGACCCCGTGATGCGCGAGGTCGTCATGGACGAACTCGAGATCGGGCAGGCCCAGGAGCTCGACGATCTTCTCGAGGCCCTGGGAAGCGTCGATTTCGTCAGCGCGCAGATGCTCGAAGATCACGGGCTGCTGACGAGCAACGGCGTGCTGCAGCAGGTCGCCTACAAGCTCGAACGCAGCGCGGCTGGCAAGAAGGGTGGCGAGGCATCGGAGAAGAAGAGCGCAAAGCGGTAGCGTGAGCAGGCTTGCAAGCTAACGCGAAAGCTAGCGAGGAAGCTAGTGCGCAAGCAATTTGCAAAGCAGACGCGAAAGCAGATGGCGAAGCAGTACCGCAAGCATTTATTTAATTATTTATTTAATTAATTAAAAAGACCTTTCTGACTACGAGATGCGTAGTCAGTTGAGAAAAGGGGTTTCGTCTCGGCGCGATTCGCGCTGACTTTGCCCCGGAAAGGAACCTTCATGGAAAGCGTCATGAGGCGCTACGAGCACCACCGCGAGGTTGGCGCCATATGCGATGCGTGCGCAAGGCCAGTGCACCTTGCAAGAAGCGAGGACGGCGGCTGGTTCTGGATGCACGATTCCGCGCCGAGCCGCGCCCAGGTCGCGGCGCACAGGCAGCGCGGCGTGGGACTGGTCGCGGTGAGCGACTCGCGCGCCGCAGAACTGATCGGGGGTGCGAGATGTACGCAGACGACGTGAGGAGCGCCGGCAGGCATCTTGCCCAGCTAGACGAGTTCATGGACGTGCCGGGATGGGTCGAGACCTTCATCGCCGGGTTTGTCGGCGAGCGAAACGGCGTCGAGACCATCCAGGCCGAATCCGACATAGCAAGGCAGCGCCGCATCGCCAGAGACACGATGGGAAGCGCGGCATGAGCGCCAGGAGCGGGATGCATGATGTAAGCACGCTCGTCTGCGTGAAATGCGGGTTTCCCATGTACGTCCCGCGCCCGAGATGCAGGCGCAGACAGCGCGGTCACGTCAAGACGATGTGGTGTCCGCGCTGCAAGGCGGAGACGGATCACGAGGAGGAATACTGACGTGCCGATTTCAAACAACATAATCAAACCGGACGAAAACGCAATCGCGAAAGCGGAAGGGAGCGCGGTGTGATGAAGAACATTGGATACGAGGACAGGGAGAAGCTTGACGACCTCGGCACGGCGCTCGGATGCGGCGTCATCGCCATTCCGGTTGCCCTGCTGGTCGCATGTATCGGGATGGGAATCGCATTCGGTGCCGAATGGGGATTCGTTGGTGCCTCACTCGTGATGCTCGGCAGCGCCATCTGGATCATAGCCAGCGCCAAGGTCGGCGGACGAAAGATTATCCGTAAATACGAGGCAAAAGGGGAAGACGATGACAAGTAGCGAATCCATCAGCGCCAAGCTAAGGCGCTGGGCGGACCCAGACAAGAGCGATGCCGTCATGAACTGCTTCGCAAGCAGGGAGCTTGGGATCAATTGCGGCGAGATGATCTGCGACGAATGCGAACGTGAGGTTTTTCGCCGCATCGCCGACGAGATAGACCGCGAGATTGAGGCGGTAAAAGCCTTGTACGCCCATTCTCTGCATCCCATGTTTGGCAAGGCCGTCGTCAGGGCGCTCGCTGAGGGTGTCGGTGCCGGTGACTTCGCATGGCTCAAGGACGCCATCGAACGCTACTACCTGCCGCGCCCTCTGTTCGAGGACGGCGAGCCGGTGCAGGACTCAGACATCGAAGAAATCGGGGGACTTTCCACCTGCTGTGTGTACACAGACGGTAGCTGGAAATTTGATCCTGACGAACATGAAGACGAAAGAAACCCCAAGCAGTGGATTAAGCAAACAGGACGGAAAGACGATCGCGTGAAGCGACCGAAGCAGCAAGTGCTCGATGCCGATGGCGTGCCAATCGAGGTGGGGGACGTGCTGTATCGCACGACAGACGGCATGAAGGTCACCGTCGCAAAACTCGAAAAAGGCCATTTCGTCGACGGTGATGGTGTTGGCTGCAATCCACCGTACTTCACCCACCGCGAACCCGAAAGCTTGAAGAAGCTGCTCAACGACATTCGAAGGTATCTCGCTGAAAGCCCCTGCATAGATGTGCACGTTCGCCCGTGGGAACAGCGTCTCACCGCCTTAATCGAGCAAGACGGGAGGGATGCGTGATGGACTCGTTGAAGGCTTTCTACATGGGAGAGGCCGCCAGAGCTGCTGGAAACAAGCCGAGGCAGCTTGACTGGGAAAAAGCCAAGGAAATCTGCGAGCAGCACAGAGGCAATGTGATATACGCGGGGCTCAAGGACGACATGGAATGGACTGCTGGTCTCATCTACGACGGCGAAAAACGCGTCAAGGAATACGTCTACGTCGCTTCGGTATGGGCGACTCCGGTTCTCGAAATAGACGGAAAAGAGCTCGAATGCTGGAAATACGGCGATGATCCTGACATGCCCGCATGGTGGACGGAGGGTGATGCCTCATGAGCTACGACATGAGGGTGTGCGTCAAGGTCGAGGGATGCGACAAGTACGCGGTCGTCGGCGTTCCAGAGCATGACGATCCCACCTGCAACCTGCGCGACATGTTCGTCTCCTGTATGAACTGGAACTACAGGCAGGGAAAGTACTACGAGGCTGACTTCGCGCTCAAGAGAATCAGGCTCGGCATATCCGAGCTATCGGAGCATCCAGAGAGATACGAGATGTTCAACCCTGCGAACGGTTGGGGAAGCATCGATTCTGCACTGGTTGCCTTGCGATCTGCATACGTGTGCATCCACGAGTGCGCCGAGGAATACCCGATCGAGTGCCTCTATTTCAGGTGGTGAGAATCATGAGCGAGTACATCTGCAACGAGCTGGCAGGGTGGGACATCTATAACGACGGAAATCCGCGAATCAAGCTCTGGAAGACCGACGAGGAGGTCATCCGCTGCCGCGATTGCAGGAAGTCAGACCCGGAAACCTACGACTACTGCGAGTTCTACTATGCGCAAGGGCGCGATCCCAACGGCTTCTGCGCCTGGGCGGAGAGGAGAAAGAATGACTAGGTATCGCAAAAGGCCCGTCGAGGTCGAGGCATGGCAGATTGGAAGCTATGAGAAAAAGCCCGCATGGCTCCTCGACGCCATGGCCAATGACGTTGCCTTGGAGCGTGTCGATGGAACCGGCTGGCTCATAAGGACGCTCGAAGGAGACCACTTCGGGAACGCCGGCGACTACATCATCCAAGGAGTCAAGGGCGAGCTGTATCCGTGCAAGCCCGACATATTCGAGCAGACGTACGAGGTGGTCGAATGAACCTCTACGTCATCGGCCCGGTGACGGGAATTCCGAAAGATAACCTACCGGCATTCTACGCGGCACGTATGGAGCTTTGGGCGGCTGGGCACTACGTCTACATCCCGCACGACATCATCACCACGGGAGTCGAGTGGCGATACGCGATGGCACGCAGCATCGAGCACATCTGCAATCGAGTGCGCAGATACGGCGACAAGTTCGCCGTTGCCATGCTCGACGGCTGGGAGGATAGCAAGGGCGCCCGCATCGAGCACGACCTGGCCGAGGCGCTTGGCATCGAGTGCAAGCTGTGGAGGGAGTGGCTATGAGCGAGCTGAATCCATGCCCGTTCTGTGGCGGCGAAGTGTCGATTGAGATATATGAGAATCCAATGCCGTACACTAACGATACAGGTAAAACGCTTTGGAGGGACGAGCCCGAAGGTTACGTTATCGAATGTAAGAATCACAAGTGGAGTAACTCTAAGCATCCACTTGCGGGTGATTTGGCACTTTACTCGTGGGATACAAGCGAAGAGTCGAAATCAGCTCTAATCGAAGCGTGGAACACCCGCGCCGAGCACACATGTCATCCGGTCGAGAAGTTCGGCGATGACAGTCCGTGGTCCAAGCTAGTGTGTTCCGAATGCGGAAGACCGCTGCACGTTGATGATGCAGTAGACGAGAACGGAATCGAGTACAGCGAGCTTCAACCCTATTGCGGATGCGGCGCGAGGGTCAAGAGGGGAGAGTCATGCCATGCCGTAAGTTGGGGACTCAACGAAGATGCGGAGTGGGAGATAAAGCTTTCATGTGGTCATTCCGTATATGACGAGGAACCTGACTTTTGCCTGGAATGCGGCGCGAGGGTGGTGGAGTCATGAGCTACAGGTGCATCAGGGAACTCAAGGTCGAGGCCACAACTATACCGGTGGACATCGTCATCGGGCACGTAGGACACGACAGCATCCGCGGCAGGGCGTTCGTCACGTTCGCGATCGGATTCGAGCACTACGCCATGGAAGCCGAGGCATTCAAGGAACACTTCGAGGAGGTGGTGGAATGAGCGTCACGACCGGCATGTTCTCCTCGAACAGCGACGAGTGGGAGACGCCATCCGACCTGTTCCGCGAGCTCGACGGCAGGTACCACTTCACGCTCGACGTGGCATCCACGCACGAGAACGCCAAGTGCGCCCGGCACTTCACAGCCGAGGAGAACGGCCTGCTCATGCCATGGTGGGGGGAACGGGTG
>CABURF010000109.1 GCA_902493755.1 uncultured Coriobacteriia bacterium | reverse complement strand
GCGACCTGCGCGTCATTGGCGAGCGGGCGTTCTTCCGCTGCCGTAGGCTTACGCGAGTCGTCCTTGACGAGGGGCTCGTCTCTATCGGGGACGATGCCTTTACCGGCACGGGTATCGAAACCCTGCGCGTGCCCGCGACGCTCGAGTCGTTGGGTGACAACATTGCCGATGACACGAAGATCACCTTTTGCGGGGACGACGCGAGCTTTACCATCGCGCCAGGCGGCATTCTTGAAATCGACCGCGAAGGTGGTTTGTATCGCAACAGCGACGACGGCAAGCACTTTGTGCGCTTGCTTGACGACGAGGTGACGAGATATGCGGTGCAACCGGAAACGGTGGAAATCGAGTCGCATGCCTTCATGCAGCATGCGCGCATCGAGGAAGTGACCTTGCCCGAGGGCTTGCTGCGCATCGGGGATGCGGCGTTTCGCGATTGCCACGAGCTCGCCATCGCAGACTTTCCGTCAACGCTCGAGAAGGTGGGCGACGAGGCGTTCCTCGACACCTCGCTATCGCGCGTCTTCATTCCCCGCGGCCTCAGGCACCTGGGCAATACCGCGCTCGTGACGCATGGTGCCCATAACGGCGACGTCGCCCCCTCGCTCAAGAGCGTCGGGGCGGACGAGGAAAACGAGCGCTTCTATTCCGTCCCCGGGCTGCTCATCGAGCGCCACGATGAGGGTGGCTCGCACGTCGTCGTCTATGCCGATGACGTCGAGAGCGTGAGGATTCCCGAGGATGTGAGCACCATCGATCCCTATGCCTTTGGCGGAGCCCGTCATCTGCGCGAGCTGTTCCTGAGCGATCGCATTCGGCACGTTGGCATGCGCGGATTGAGCCTCGATTGCTTCGTGGAGCACTTCCACATCGATCTGGACGAGCCCCATGAGGGCCATGCAAGCTTCGATTTCTACTTTCCGGATGCCCCGCGCAGCGCGCATGAAATCCAGCTTGCGTTCAACCTCAGCAGCTCGGTCGACCTGGCGCGCATCTTCAAACACTACGACAGTGCAATCGTCAACATGCACGAATTCGACAAGAAGACGAGTGGTGCGCACGATGATTTCGACGTATACGGGCAGGCCAAACTCGCGATAGAGCGCCTGGCCGACCCCGTCCTCATGAGCAGCACCAACAAGATCATGCTCACGCAGGTCCTTACCAAGAATCTTGAGGAAGTGTGCGAGGCGATTGCGCGCCATGACGATCGCAAGGCAATTGACGAGCTTCTTGAATTGGAGATTCTGAACAAGGATAATCTGCTTGATGTCATTGATCACATCGGCAAGCTTCAAGATGCGGCAATGACGGGATACCTTCTTGAGATAAAGCGGCGGCTGTTCCAACGCAGCGCCGTGGACTTCGACTTGTAAGGGGACGCGGCGTGGCGCACATTACCGACGAGAAGACCGAGCGCTTCAATCGGGCTGCGCGTCTCGCCACCGATATTATCGAGGAATGTCGCGTCCAGCTCATGCTCAAGTTCCGCTTTCTCGATCTTGCGTTATGGCGTATGGAGCTCGTGCCGGTGCACGCGCATGCCCGCTATCCGCTTTCTACAGACGGCAAGAACATCTATTTTGAACCCTACAGCGTGTTGGCGCGCTTTGAGGAGTCCTTCGACGAGGCGGTGCGTGATTACCTACACCTGGTCCTGCACTGCATCTTTCGCCATCCGTACAACCGCGACTATCTGCGCAACCGGGAGGCATGGTCTCTAGCCTGCGACGTCATTGTCGAGAGCGTCGCCATGGAGATGTGCGCGACGCGCTTCACGAGCGAGCAAGACGAAGATCGCGAGCAATACCTCTCGCAGCTCAAACAGACCGTCGGTGCCTTCATGCCGGCCAAGCTCTACCACCTGTTCGACCGCATCATGAAGAGCCCGGAGGGGACGAGCTACTTCAACTACTCGAAGAGCAACATCGTCGAGATGCAGGCACTGTTCGAACGCGATAACCATGAGTCGTGGCCAGCCTTCAATGACCAGGAGGGTGAAGAAAAGCCTGGTGATATCGAGGAGATCGGCGAGGAAGACGACAACGCCGACGAGGTGGCGGATACGAGCGCCCAGGACTTGCAATCGACAAGCGATATGGACATGAGCCAGTCCGATTCCTCCTCCGACCAGAAACAAGAAGGTCAGGATGATGGTGATGACGAGCAGGCTTCCGAAGACGACGACGCCGAGGACGTGAGTTCCAACGTCGATGGCTCAGGGCTCGATACGAGTGATGACGAGCTTGAGGGTTCGAGCAGCGAGACTGATACGGAGCAGCAGGTCAACGATGAGAATGCTCACGAGGAAAAGGAGTGGGAGGAGATTAGCCGTCAGATTGAGATGAACCTCGAGACCTTCTCAAAGGAATGGGGCGACGAGGCGCGCGATCTCATCTCGAGTTTGGCTATCGCCAACCGCAAGACCTACGACTACAGCGACTTTCTGCGTCGTTTCGCGACAGTGCACGAGGACATGCGCATCAACGACGATGAGTTCGATTATATCTTCTACACCTACGGCCTGGAGCTTTACGGCAACATGCCGCTTGTCGAGCCGCTTGAGTACAAGGAGACGAAGAGCGTGCGTGACTTCGTCATCGCCATCGACACCTCCGAGTCCGTGAGCGGCGATCTTTGCAAGCGTTTCATCGAGCACACCTTTGACATCCTCATGAACTCCGAGGAATTCGGTACCAAGGTGAACATCCACATCATCCAATGTGATGCGCGCGTGCAATCTGACACCAAGATTACGAACCCCGAGCAGCTCAAGGAATACCTCGCCAACTTCTATGTGCGGGGCTTCGGTGGCACCGATTTCAGGCCCGTCTTCGACTACGTGTCCGACTTGCAAGACCGCGGAGAGCTCGAGAACTTGCAGGGGCTCTTGTACTTTACGGACGGCTTGGGCTACTACCCGGACAAGATGCCGCCGTATGACGTGGCGTTCGTCTTCATCGACAACGGCGAGACGCATCTGCCAAGTGTGCCGCCTTGGGCCATGCGCGTCGTGATTGACGAGGATGGTATCAATCGATTCAAGAGCGCCGAGCGCGCCCATTCGTGATAAGACGGTCTCGAAGAAAGGATCAAGGCCATGAACATTGCCGACGCAAAGGAACAGATCAAGGACTCCGTCGAGGCCTATCTTCTCAAGGATGACGCGGGGATGTACAAGATCACCCCCGCGCGCCAACGGCCGATCTTCCTCATTGGCGCACCGGGCATTGGCAAGACCGCCATCATGGAGCAGATCGCCCAGGAACTCCAGATCGGCATCGTTTCGTACTCCATGACGCACCACACGCGTCAAAGCGCGCTGGGCCTGCCACGCATCGTGCATAACGAGTTCGAGGGCTTCGAGTACGACTCCTCCGAGTACACGATGAGCGAGATCGTCTCGTCCATCTACGATTACATGAGCGAGACGGGCCTGCGCGCGGGCATCCTGTTTCTCGACGAGATCAATTGCGTTTCCGAGACGCTGTACCCTTCCATGCTTCAGTTCCTGCAGTTCAAGACCTTTGGCCGTCATCGCATTCCGCATGATTGGATCATCGTGTGCGCGGGCAATCCGCCGGAATACAACAAATCGGTACATGAATTCGACATCGTTACGCTCGACCGCTTACGCGAAATCGAAGTCGAGCCCGAGTATGCCGCATGGAAGCGCTATGCCACGCAGAAGGGCATACATCCGGCGGTAACGACCTTTCTCGAGGCCAAGCCCGACTGCTTCTACCTCGTGCAGTCCAAGCCCGGCGGCGGAAAGAGTTTCGTCACCGCACGCGGTTGGGAGGATTTGGCCGAGGCCATTGCGCTCTACGAGGAAATGGGCAAGCCGATTAGCCGCGATCTTATCGGACAGTTCCTGCGTGACGATGACATCGCCGATAGCTTCTCGGTGTACTACAACCTCTTCGACAAGTACCGCTCTGACTACCAGATCATGAGCATTCTCGCCGGCGAGGCGGGACTCGACATCATCAACCGCGCGCGTGGTGCCGAGTTTGACGAGCGCGTGGCGTTGCTCGGCCTCATGCTCGATGCGGTCTCTACGTCGTGTGCGCATGCCCTCGAGCAGGAGGAGGTCGTCATCGAGCTGCGCGACATCCTGCGTGATGCAAAGCCGAGACTGCTCGAAGGGGCGGCGGTGGATGATACCGTCGGGGTCGTCATCTCGGCGCGCGAGCAGAGCTTGGCGCGCAAGGTTGCCTCCGGTACTGCCAAACCGAGCTTCGAGCGCAAGGAGGGCCTCGTCATCGCCAAGCTCAAACGCCTCGTGGAGCAATGCAGACTTGCGGGTACGGTGGTTGGCGAGGACGCCTTCGCGACCATCAGCGATGCCTATCGCGACGAGGTCAACGCAATCGATCCGCTCGTCAAGACGGCGGACGCGCAGATGACCAACGCAATCAAGTTCATCGAGGAGGCCTGGGGCAATGGTCGCGAGATGCTCGTCGCGATTGCCGAGATTACGACGCGCCAAACGACCACTCAGTTCATCGCTCACTATGGCAACGAGGAGTACTACGCGCACAATGACGAGCTCCAGGTTGACGAGCATCGCCGTAGCCTCGCCGAGCGCGTGCGCACGCTCGACATCAACGCCGAGGAGGCCATGCAGCCTGGTGCGACGAGAGCTGCGGACGCGCAGACGATCGCCGAGTACTATGGCGGCAAGCAGTTCGAGTATGGCTTTGCGTCCATGAGCAAGATGACCCTGCCCGATGCTGCGCAGCTCAAGGGCAAGACCGTGCTCGACGTGGCATGCAGGCGTGGCAAGGGCTGTTTCAAGTTCAGCGCGAAGGTGGGCGGTACGGGTCACGTCATCGGCGTCGACTGGTCGCCAAGCTACATCGAGGAGGCCATCGTCGAT
>CABURF010000108.1 GCA_902493755.1 uncultured Coriobacteriia bacterium | reverse complement strand
CGCGCAGCTCCCTGCGCTCCGTATTCCATAGCGCGCGCCTAGTAAGACTCAGTATCGGCCGACTGTCCCCGGAGAGCGCCTCATCGATATCAGCCAGCAAGTCGAAGGTCACGTTAGCCTTGCCCGCTTCAATCCGACTCAATGCCGGCTGGTCAATGCCAATGGCATCCGCAAGTTCGCGCTGGGACATGTCTAGGCCCATGCGCCGTGCCTTGATCTCCTGACCGAGCTTCTGCCGACGCTGCGCTGTCCGGTCAACGCGACCTGACTCGTAGCTTGCCTCGTCTATTTCCTCGACGACGAAACTATCCTGAGAGCTCTCCCCGTGCCCTGCTTGCAGCAGCGCAAGCTCGCTGTATTCGCTGAGCCCATGGGCATCCAGAATCTCGCCCAGGTTTTGCCTTCCCGGAGGCGGCACGCGCTCACGCACCCAGCGAAGGGCCAGATCCCCGTCGATATGGCGCTCCTCCTTCTCGACAAACGGAACGAAGAACGCCGGCACTTCATCCGCGGAAACGTCTGAATCAATATCAATCTCGAAGCCCGCATCATCGGCGTAACGCATGAACGCGCACGGTGTGGCCTTTCTGCGCGCACTGTCCCGTATGGCAAAGTATTCGACCGTCATTGGCCACCACGCCCCTTTGCTATGCCAAGGTCTACGAGGTGCTGCCAGCGCATGCTGACAATCTCCCATATCTTTTCCCGAAGGCAGTCGGGCATCGCATCTTCGAGTCCCCGGAAAAGGGTCGCACTCCCACCAGAGTGCACGCTGCCTTGCAACGCACCCGACGGAATGAGTTCGAGGTTGCGCTCGAGCGAACGCGATCCGATGTAGTTGTTTGCGTTTCTGTCAGCCATCGGATCGAACGTGCGTATCCGTTCCTCGTCGTCGTAACAGGAAAACGCGAAGGAGACGCCGTGATCGAAAAGCGGCGCAAGCTCAACCGTCCCGTCACGCAAGATGACCTCGATGTTCGCACCATGGCGGTCACGGTTGATGATGAGGTAATCGAACGCCAACATCGCGCTAATCGCATCCACCCATCCCCGTTTCGTGCAAAATTCGAGTGACTCATCACCCTGGGCATTCAAATCGATATAGGTGTCGAGAGCCTGATGCCGCTCGTGGGGACGACGATAGTCCCTCGACTCGCTGAGCCACGTCTCATGTGCTCGCCCGTTCACCATGACAAGCGCATGAACGAGCTTGTAGGGAATATGGGGAATGCCGAGATTGTCGAGCAGACGGCTCGCGATGAGCTCGTTGATGGACTCGTGCCCGTAGATACCCCGATGCCGATCGTAGCAGGAAAGCTTGTAGTAGATGTTTCCCCTGCTCGATTTGGTGCGTGACTTGAGGAACGTGCCACCTGTGCCACTCGTGACGGCTTTCTCGTCCCACGCGAGATGCGTATAGTCTTGCAACCTCTTTATGATGTCGCGAGTACCCACTGGCGGCTCCTCGGTCTGATTTTAAGTGTATGTATTATAATACATACATGTCAGGAAGGACTTCTCATTATCCACCAGCTTCCCCACTAGCTCCTCACGCTACAATGCTCTGAAAACCTACGAAGGAGGACATGGATGGAGGCGCTTTCGCTCGTGCTGTTTCTGCTGGCGGCCGTAGTGGTCTCCAGCATCATCGGACGCTTTCTGCCCGCGTTGTCGCTTCCCCTCGTGCAGATCGCGCTTGGTGCTGTCATTGCTGCCTTCGTCACGGGCTCCTTCGACACCGGGCTGGACGCCGAGCTGCTGCTCATCCTGTTCATCGCTCCGCTGCACTTCAACGAGTCGCGCCATGCCGACTCCGGCGCCCTCTGGAAGAGTCGTTGGGGCATCTTCTCGCTCGCCGTGGGACTCGTGCTCGTCACCGTCGTCGCCGTGGGCTTCGCGCTGCATGCGCTGCTTCCCGCCATCCCGCTGGCCGCCGCCATCGCCTTTGGTGCCGCCATGGGCTCGACCGACGCGGTTGCCGTCACGGAGCTCTCGAAGGATTTCCGCTTCGGCAAGCGCCACGAGACGCTCCTGACCGGCGAGGCGTTCTTCAACGACGTGACCGGCACAGTGGTGTTCAAGACCGCCATCGGATTCGCCCTCACCGGAGCACTCTCACTGGCGCATGCCGGCGAGGAGTTCGCCCTGGAGCTCTTCGGCGGGCTTGTCGGGGGTGTCATCCTGGGCTTCGCGGCATGGCTGCTGCTGGAGTTCATCCGCCGTCGCGGCATCGACAGCCCCAACCTGCACGTGACCCTCGAGCTGCTCTTGCCCTTCGTGATCTACCTCGTCTGCCACCAGATTCACATCGGCGCCGTCATCGCCGTGGTCATGGCGGGCATGGTCATGTCGCTTCTCCCCCATCGCCACACGCCCCAGACCGCGCGCCAACGCATGCAGGCCAAGGGCGGCTGGGGCACGCTCGGCTTCATCCTCAACGGCATCATCTTCGTCTTGCTGGGCATGCAGCTGCCCCGCTTCATCGTACCAGCTGCCGACGGCGGCTTCGGCGACCCGTGGCTCATGTTCGGCGTCGTCATCGTCCTCACGCTGATTCTGGAAATCGTGCGCTTCTGCTGGATTGCGGGGATGGACATCGTGCACTGCCTCGTCCGCAAGCAGCCCGTGCGCACCCTGCTCGATGGCGAGCACTTTCGCAGCGCCCTGGCCACGGCCTTCGCGGGTCCCAAGGGCGGCATCACGCTCTCGCTCATCCTGACGGTGCCCGCCACGCTACCGGCATCCGGGGCGCTCCCGGTTCACACCATGCTCGCATCCATCGCCTCCGGCGTCATCCTGTGCACGCTTTTGCTGGCGAACTTCGCCGTTCCCGCACTGGTGCCGCACAAAGCCGATTCGCGCCGCACGAAAAGACAGGTGGATGCCAAAGTGCGCCTGCTCATAAGGGTTATCGAGTCCGTGAGGGCCGACGCCCACCGGACGGGGTCGATCACCGGGGAGGCTTCGGCGCAGATGGCGGCCGCGAACGATGACGTGGACGAGCCTGCCACGGTCATCGTGATGAAACGCTATGCCGATCAGCTCGCAGACGTCGTCAAGCGCGCCTCCGCCGACGTGGCCGCGCAGGCCCGACAGGTGATAGCACAATGCGACGAGCAATACGAGCGCATCGAGGAGCTTGACTCCGAGCTCAGGGAATCCGGTTTCTACGACGGTGACGAGGAGACCGGGGATCCATCGATCCTCACCGCGCATTTCCGCGCCTTGCGCGATGTTTACGATGCGGTGGAGGACGTCCAGGCCCAGGCACTGGCCCGCGAGCTCGAGTACGTGAAGGAGATGGCCCATGACGGGCAGATCGATCCCAAGCACGCCAAGGAGCTTCGCAACGACGTGTACATCCAGCAGCTCACGCTCTGAGACGACGAGGCCAGAGCAGACAGGAGACGAAGACGAACGACACGCGGGGACATAGGGACGCATCCCTCGGGAAGGACTCGATAATCGTCGGGTTCGCCCTGTTCGCGATGTTCTTCGGAGCCGGCAACCTCATATTCCCGCCGACGCTTGGCCAGCTCAGCGGTAGCCTGTGGCCTTGGGGATTCGTCGGCTTTCTACTCGCTGACGCCGTACTCTCGTGCCTGGGCGTGTTCGTGATAAACGCCGTGGGCGGTCCGCGCCGCGCCTTCGAGGATGCGCTTGGCAAGACGGGCGGCACCATCCTCGGCACGGCGGCAATCCTGTGCCTGTGCGTGCTGTTCGCCATGCCCCGCACGGCGGCGACGACCTTCGAGCTCTCGGTCGCACCCTACCTCGGTGATGCGGCATCCGCATGGCTCGTGCCCTTCTCCATCGCCTTCTTCGTCATCGTCTACCTGCTCGCGTGCCGCAAGTCGCGCGTCGTCGACATCATCGGCAAGTTCTTCACGCCGACGCTGGTGATTGGCGTCGTGGTCCTGATCGTCGCGGGAATCGCCCAGCCCATCGGCTCGATCGAACCCCCGCTCACGAGCACCGTGTTCCAGGAGGGCGTGCGCGCGGGCTACCAGACCATGGACGTGTTGGGTGCGGCGGCCTTCTCGATCATCATCCTCGACTCCGCCCTCGTGAAGGGCCGTCCCGAAGGCCGCGAGCGCATGACGCTTCTTGCGCGCGCGAGCATCGGCGCCGCGGTCATGCTCGGGATCATCTACGGTGGCCTGGCCTACCTGGGCGCGACATCGACGTCGTTAGGAACGGGCCTCACCCAAGCCGGCCTGCTCGTGGCGATCGTGCAGTCGCTGCTGGGCGAACCCGGCATCATCCTGCTCAGCGCCATCGTGCTCCTCGCCTGCGTGACGACGGCCGTCGCCCTGGTGAGCTCGGCTGCCGACTACTTCTACGCGCTGTTCGGGAAGAGGGTCTCCTACAACGTGCTGCTCCTAGCCGATTGCGTAATCGGCGTGCTCATCTGCGACCTGGGCCTCGACGCCATCATCCAGCTGGCCGACCCGGTCCTGGGCAGCGTGTATCCGCCGTTCATCACCGTGGTGGTGCTCCTGGTCTTCCATGGCCGCATCAAGGGCAAGGGGCTCTACCGGGGAGCGGCTATCGGCGCCTTCGCGGCGGCTGTGGTTCTGGAGCTGCACGCCATGGGCATCATCACGTTCATGCCGCTCGATTGGCTGCCGTTGCATTCGATGGGGCTGGGATGGCTGGCCTTCGCCGTGCTGGGAGGCATCGTCGGCTGGATTATTGGACGCACGCGCAAGGGAACGCTGAGCCGAAAATATGACATATGACGAGGAGCAGATAATGGAGATCAGGAGCTACCGGCAGGATGACCTTGCCGAGATGGTGGACATCTGGAACGAGGTCGTGAGAGACGGGGTCGCGTTTCCCCAGGAAGAGGAGCTGGATCCCGCGGGCGGTAGCGCGTTCTTCGCATCGCAGACGTACTGCGGCGTT
>CABURF010000107.1 GCA_902493755.1 uncultured Coriobacteriia bacterium | reverse complement strand
AAACGAGTCCCGCGGATGACGCTCCGCGAGCGCCTTGTGCAATGCCGCTTCGCTATTGGGATAGGCCCAGGCGGTGTCAAAGTAGTTGCCGCCATGCTCCATATACACGTCAACAAGTTGTGAGGTCAGCTTGATGTCGATAGTATCGGTTTCGCGTCCCTCGAAATGCATGCAACCAAATCCGAGCTTGCTGATCTTGCTGGTATCAAAGGCCATGATGTCTCCTTGGGAGTGAGTGGGAACGGGTGATTTTGAACCTTGTGCATATGTGCGCCCTACTTTGCAGGCACATTCAGATGATACCGAACAAACAAAGCCAGGGGAGATTGCGACCCTAGCTACAGCCCTAGCACGCTTGCCGCGCGTTTGAGCTCGGCAACGATGGGGATTTGCTGTGGGCACACCTTCTCGCAGGCACCACATTGCAGACACTCGCTCGGCTTGCGCTTGTTCTTGCGCTCCCCACCGACAATCCATTCGTTCTTGTAGCTGCCGAACATCGTATGCGCGTTGAGCGCGAGCAGCGCCCCCGAGATGCCGATGTTGGCCGGGCACGTCTTCGCACAGTAATCGCATCCGGTGCAGGGGATGAGGTCGAACTTCGCGAACTCGTCCTGCGCACGTGCAATCACCGCCTTCTCGTCGGCGCTCATGCACTCGAAATCCCGCATGGTGCGGATGTTGGCTTCCATCTGCGCAAGGTCGCTCATGCCCGAAAGGACGATGGCAACATCGGGCTGACTGGCGGCAAAGCGCAGGGCCCACGACGCACACGAACTCGATGGGGTGGCTTGTTCGAAGACCTGACGGACGGATTCGGGAGGATTTGCCAGTAGCCCGCCGCGTAGCGGTTCCATGACCACGACGGGTTTGCCATGCTTGCGCGCAACTTCGAGGCATGCGTGGCTCTGATGCACCGGATTGTCCCAGTCGAGATAGTTCACTTGGAGCTGCACGAACTCGACTTCGGGATGCTCATCTAGCACGGCATCGAGCGCATCGGCGCTATCGTGGATGGAAAGCCCCAGATGGCGAATAACGCCCTCCTCGCGCTTGCGCCGTGCGAACTCCCACATGTCGAAACGGTCGAACGCCTCGGTGCGTACGCTTCCCAGGTTGTGCATGAGGTAGTAATCGATGTAACCAGCATCCGTGCGCCCGAGTGAGGTCTCGAGTTGGACGTACGCTTCCTGGGCGTTCTTGCATTTGAACCAGGGGGCGGCTTTGGTGGCGAGCAGAAACGCATCGCGTGGATAGCGCTCGACCAGGGCCTTGCGCGTTGCCTCCTCGCTTCCCGGATAAGCCCAGGCCGTATCGAAGTAGTTGAAGCCGGCACCGAGGAAGGCATCGACCATATCGCCGAATTGCGGGATATCGATCTCGTCATCGATCTTCGGCAGGCGCATGAGGCCAAAGCCCAGCTTGCCGCGGACGTCATCAAAGCAGGTCATCGAAATACTCCTCAATCGAGATGAGCGGAGCGAGCAGGAGCGTGCCCACGTATGGACGCGCCTGCGGCTTCACGATCCCAGTCTTGGGCACGATCATCGTGATGGTCTCATCGGCCGTGATGCACTCGCTAACGGCCGTGCCGGTCTGCGCGTTCAGGCCACTGGGACAGTCGGCTGCGACGAGTGGCGTGCCGTGGTTGCAACGCGTCTCGTTTGCCTTGCGAATCCATGTCGCGTAGGGTTCACGCACCTGGTCGTGGGCAAAGCCAGTGCCGAGTATCGCGTCGACGATAACGTCGGCGTTATCGAGCAGCCGTGCTAGCTCCGCATCAGACGGAGCGACCAGAACTTCGAAGTTGCTAGCAGCTTGCGCCTCGAGCACAGCCGTGCGAGCGGGTTCTACCGTCAGCTCTTCGGGGGTGGTCTTGCTGACGAGTGCCACGTTGCGGTCTGCCGCGGCAAGCACGCGAGCGGCCACCCAGCCATCGCCACCGTTGTTGCCCGATCCCGCAAGGATGACGACCGGGGCGCCGGGCGCAGCGTGCGCTTCGACTGCGCGAGCGAGAGCGGTTCCCGCGCGTGTCATGAGCTCCAGGAGCGAGGTACCGTCCCATACGATGCGCTGCTCGAGCGCGACGACATCCGCCACATCGAGCACTGGGGCCTGCGCAGTGCTGCCGTCCACGCACCGTAAGTCAATAATTCGTGTCATGAAACGCCCTTCGGGACTGTTTGATTCTTGCAGCGCATTATCTCACGACCTGCTTTTGGAGATTCGCGTGATTGTCTCGGATGTTTGCAAATGTTATTATATGTATAACAAATGTAAATATGAAGTGAGGACATCATGAGTACGACATATGCGATACGCGTAGACGAAAACATTAAGAACGAGGCGGCAGAGGTTGCCAAGTTCTACGGCCTCGATTTGGCAAGTGTCACTCGTGCCCTCTGGGCACAGATTGCACGCACGAGGCGCATTCCGCTTGACCTTTGCGAGGAAGAGCCCAACGAGGAGAGCCTCGAGGCCATCCGCGAGACGAATGAGATGATTGCGAGTGGCAAGGGCGGTCGCTTCAAGACAGCCGAAGAGCTATTCGAGGCATTGGGGATATAGCCTATGCTGGATTCTGATTTTGCGCCTGCAATCTTGCGAGATATCAAGAGGCTGCAAAAGAAGCGCGTTGATACGAGCGTCCTGCGGCCAGTTATCAAGCTCATCCTCGAAAACACGATAGAGTCACGCGAGGAGCTCATTCGCCGGCATGAAATGCACACCCTTAGTGGCGCATGGGACGGTTCCAACGAATGCCATGTCTGCAATGCTGGCAATTGGCTACTCGTGTGGGCTGTTCGCGATGATGTCGCGTATTTTCAACGTACGGGAAACCACGACGAGATATTTCGCTAGCGAGGCATCATGGACGTACGTGAGATATTCCTTGCCGGCGGGTGCTTCTGGGGCACTGAGGCATATCTGAAGAAGTTCCCGGGGATCATTGATACCGAGGTCGGCTACGTAAATGCGAGCGTCGAGAATCCGAGCTACGAGGACGTATGCACGGGCGCGACAAACGCGGCCGAAGCCGTGAAGGTCACCTATGACGCTGACGTAATCTCGCTGTCGTTGCTCTTGCAGGCCTACTTGCGCACCATCGATCCATTTTCACTCAACCGCCAGGGCAACGACGTGGGCACGCAGTATCGCACCGGAATCTACTGGACGGATCCGGCAGATGCCCATGCGGCAGAATCATTGCTCATGGAGCTTGCGCATAAAACCGGAAAGCAGCCACGCGTGGAGACTGCGTCACTCGCAAGCTTCTACCCTGCCGAGGACTATCATCAGGACTATCTTGGCAAAAACCCTTTTGGCTACTGCCATGTGAATCTCGCGGACGCCAATGCATTCATCGCCGAACACTCGGCGGATTTCTGGGCTTGAAAGAGGGAGGCCCCATGTCCAGCGAAGTCTTGTTTCTGGAATACCCGAAGTGCTCTACCTGCAAAAAGGCCAAGAAATGGCTTGACGAGCATGGTGTGAGTTATACGGCACGCCACATCGTGGAGGACAACCCCAGCGCCGACGAGATTCGCGCATGGCACGAGCGAAGCGGGCTCCCCCTCAAGCGCTTCTTCAACACGAGCGGCATGCTCTACCGTGAGATGGAGCTGTCGAAGAAGCTGCCCGACATGGACGAAGCCGCGCAATACGCCCTGTTGGCAAGCGATGGCATGCTCGTGAAACGCCCCCTGCTGGTGACCGACGCGACGGCGATTCCTGGTTTCAAGGAAGAGACCTGGATGCGAGTACTGGGTCTATAGCTCCAGCTTGCCGGTTGTGTAGTCATGACAGTTGAGGCTAACTAAATCACGTGCGCAGCTGCTTCTCCATGTTGCTCCTTCTCGTATGAGAAGCCAGACAGATGCTCTATGCGATTGTACGGCACGGGAAGACGCGCGTGCGTCAAAGCCTTAAGATGGGGGTGTCATCCAGCTGTTCGAGGGAGCATGTCATGCCAAAGATCGTCGTATCGGATTTCGATCTCGGGGATACCGCACTTGAGAAGCACATGGTCGAAGCTGCCGGCATCGAGTTTGCCGCATTCGGTAACGAGGATGACCGCACCCCCGAGGCGCTCATCGAGCACTTGCAGGATGCCGACGGTGCCATCACCTCGTACGGTGACTATACCGCCAAGGTGTTCGAGGCATTGCCCAAGCTCAAGGTCGTGAGTAAGACGGGTACGGGCGTCGATAACATCGACGTGGCTGCGGCTACCAAGAACGGTACCGCGGTCTGCAATGTTCCCGGCTACGGTACGGAGGTCGTCTCCGATCATGCCATCGCGCTCGCGATGTGCGTGCTACGTCGCATCAACGAGATGGACGCCGATATGCGGCAAGGCGTGTGGGACTTTCACAAGCGCCGCCCGCTCGGGCAGGTGCAGGGGCGCAGCTTCGGCATTGTCGGTTACGGGCATATCGGTCGGGCGACGGCGCGCAAGGCGCGTGGGCTTGGCTTCGATGTCATAGTCTGGGACCGCAAGGGCGTGCCGGGACGCTTCACGCCGGAGGATTTCCCGTACGTGAGCCTGGATGACCTGCTTGCACGGGCCGATATCGTGAGCTTTCACACGGCACTGACGCCCGAGACGCATCACCTGCTTGATGCGAAGCGTATTGCCACCATGAAGCCCGACGCCATCGTCATCAACACCTCGCGTGGCGCCATCGTGGATACCGATGCGCTGGCTGATGCGCTTGCTGCGGACAAGCTCTGGGGTGCCGGCATCGACGTGTTCGAGGAGGAACCCGTTTCGCCCGATGCGCCCATCTGCAAAGCGCCGCATACGGTGCTCACGCCGCATGTTGCGTACTGGTCCGAGGAGACGGCCGTCCAGCTTCGCACGCGCTGCACGCAGAACGTCATCAATGTGGTGCTTGGTAGGGAGCCCGAGAGCTGCGTGAACGCCGAGGCGCTTGCGCGGAGAAAATGAGACACTTGCTCAGAGTAA
>CABURF010000106.1 GCA_902493755.1 uncultured Coriobacteriia bacterium | reverse complement strand
CGGCACGCAGGGCAAGCAGCACCTGGACCTCCTTTCTGCGACGCTCGCGGCCATGTGGGCGGGTATTGATCAGGCGTTTCCCGGAAATCACCTGGGTGATATCGGGTACGCAATTCAAAAGGTCATCGAAGATGCTGGCTTCAACGTGATTCGCGAGTATTCGGGCCATGGCATCGGGCGCAAGATGCACGAGCCTCCCAACGTCCTCAACTACGGTGCTCCCGGCCAGGGCATAAAGCTCGAGGAGGGCATGGTCATCGCAGTTGAGCCGATGGCAGTGAGTGGGTCGCCGCGCGTTCGCACCATCTCAGACGGATGGGGAGTCGTCACATGTGATGGAAAGCCCTCAGCTCACTTTGAGCGAACCATAGCCATCACCAAGGATGGCCCGCTCATCCTGACCAGATAGACGTTTGCAAAAAAATCTAGAATTGGCGCTTCGTTTGAAGTAATATGTTTCATTACGTTTGCCGTGATTCAAATGGGAGAGTTGTATTCGTGAGCAAAGAGGATGCTATTGAACTAGAGGGAAAGGTCATCGAGCCGCTTCCCAACGCAATGTTCAAAGTCGAGCTTGAGAACGGTCATCAGGTTCTGGCCCATATCTCGGGCAAGATGCGCATGCATTACATCAAGATCCTTCCGGGTGACAAGGTGACGGTGGAGCTTTCGCCGTATGACCTCGACCGCGGCAGGATTACCTATCGCTACAAGTAAGGATTGCGGCATACCGCAATGAGTGGGGTGCTTGGGTACCCCTGTCGTTTGAGCAAGAAAACTACCGCCTGCGGCTGGGCGTAACGATAAAAAACGAAGTGTAAACACTTTCGGAAAGGTAAGGACATCATGAAAGTACGTCCTTCAGTAAAGAAGATGTGCGATAAGTGCAAGATCATCAGGCGTCATGGCAAGGTGTTCGTGATTTGCGAGAACCCGCGCCATAAGCAGCGTCAAGGCTAAGAGGGGGAGCGACATTGGCTCGTATACTCGGTGTCGACCTTCCGCGCGATAAGCGCGTGGAGATTGGTCTGACTTACATTTATGGTATCGGTCTGACTCGCGCAAAGAAGATTTGCGAGGAGACCGGCGTTAATCCTGACACGCGCGTGCGCGACCTCACCGAAGAAGAGGTCGTCAAGCTTCGCGACAATATCGATGCGAACTACACGGTCGAGGGTGACCTGCGTCGCGAGACGTCGCAGAACATCAAGCGACTGATGGAGATTGGCTGCTATCGTGGCCTGCGCCATCGTCGTGGCCTGCCTGTTCGTGGCCAGCGCACTCACACCAACGCTCGTACCCGCAAGGGTCCGCGTCGCCAGATCGGCGCTAAGAAGAAGGGCTAGGTGAGAGGACAACATGGCTAAGAAGCAACAGAACACGACCCGCGTTCGTCGCGCAGACCGCAAGAACATCACGGTCGGTCAGGCTCACATCAAGAGCACGTTCAACAACACGATCGTTTCCATTACCGACACCCGTGGCAACGTCATTTCCTGGCAGTCCGCTGGCACGGTTGGATTCAAGGGCTCCCGCAAGTCCACGCCGTTCGCGGCACAGATGGCTGCCGAAAAGGCCGCCAAGATGGCTATGGAGCACGGCCTCAAGAAGGTTTCCGTGTTCGTGAAGGGTCCCGGCTCTGGCCGCGAGACCGCCATCCGCTCGCTCCAGGCAGCTGGCCTGGAAGTCGCGAGCATCCAGGACTGCACGCCCATTCCGCACAACGGTTGCCGTCAGGTCAAGCGTCGTCGCGTCTAGCTTAGAAAGGTAAAACGTCATGGCAATTAACAGGACCCCGGTTCTGAAGCGCTGCCGCCAGCTTGGCATCGATCCCATCGTTCTGGGCTATACCAAGGAATCCAAGAAGCAGCCCAAGCAGCGCCGTCGTCAGGAGAGCGAGTACGGCCGCCAGCTTCGCGAGAAGCAGAAGGCCAAGTTCATCTACGGTGTACTCGAGAAGCAGTTCCGCGGCTACTTCCACAAGGCTCGCCGCATGCAGGGCGTTACGGGCGAGAACCTCATGAGGATTCTCGAGTCCCGTCTCGACAACGTCGTGTTCCGCCTGGGTTTTGCGCGCACGCGCAAGGAAGCTCGTCAGACGGTCACTCATGGTCACATCACGGTTAACGGCAAGCGTGTCGACATCCCGTCGTATCGCGTGAGCGCCGGCGACCTCGTGGCGATCGCCCCGGCAGCCAAGGAGCTCCTCGTGATCAAGAGCGCCCTCATCTCCAACGAGCGTGTTCAGGTCCCCGCCTGGCTCGAGGTTGATATTGAGAAGCTGCAGGGCAACGTCATTTCGCTGCCGACACGAGACCAGATCGATTTGGATATCCAGGAGCAGCTCATCGTCGAGCTCTACTCGAAGTAATTCTTACCCTGTCCTATCCGATTAAAGTCTCGAGGAGGCTACTTAATGACTGAGTTCATGAAGCCCAATATCACCGTCGAGCAAGTCGATGACAACATTGCGCGGTTCGTCATGGAGCCGCTCGAGCGTGGCTACGGTCAGACGCTCGGTAATGGCATGCGTCGTGTCCTGCTGTCCTCCCTTGATGGTGCTGCGGCAACTGCCATCAAGATCGAGGGTGTGCAGCACGAGTTCACATCCGCCCCCGGCGTTGTCGAGGATGTTACCGACATTGTTTTGAATATTAAAGGCCTGGTCTTCGCTCCCTTCGCTGGTGGCGAGGAGGCTACCGCCACGCTTTCCGCGCAGGGTCCCTGTGTGGTTACGGGCGCCGATCTGGAAGTCCCCACCGAGTTCCAGCTCATCAATCCGGATCACGTCATCGCGACGCTCTCCGAGGGCGCGCAGCTTGAGATGTCGGTTCGCATCGGCGTTGGCCGCGGCTATGTTCCCGCCGAGCGCAATAAGCGTCCGGAGGATCCCATCGGCATCATTCATGTCGATTCGCTGTTCTCGCCGATTCGTCGTTGCACCATGGACGTCACGGACACCCGTGTCGCGCAGCGCACCGACTACGACAAGCTCATTCTCGAGGTCGAGACCAATGGCGCCATCAGCCCCGTCGATGCCGTCTGCCAGTCTGCCAACATCATCAACCAGCATATGATGGCCTTCCTGTCGCTCGACGAGAGCAACGAGGAGGCCGAGGTGACGAGCATCTTCGCCCCCGAAGGCCCGAGCAAGAACACCGAGCTCGAAAAGCAGATCGAGGATCTCGATCTGTCGGTTCGTTCGTACAACTGTCTGAAGCGCGCCGGTATCCACTCGGTGCGTCAGTTGGTCGAGTATTCCGAGAACGACCTGCTCAACATCCGCAACTTCGGCGCCAAGTCCATCGAAGAGGTCAAGGACAAGCTTCAGTCGATGGACCTCAGCTTGAAGCTTTAGTACGTAGGAGATTCAATGAGGCATTACAAGAAGGGCCGCAAGCTGGGCACCGACGCCAGCCATACCAAGGCCATGAAAAAGAACCTTGCGGTTGCGTTGTTCACCAACGACCGCATCAAGACCACGGTCACGCGTGCCAAGGAAGTTCGTGGCACCGTCGAGCGTATTATCACGTGGGCCAAGAAGGGCGACCTGCACTCTCGTCGTCTGGCCATCGCCGCTCTGGGCGACAAGGAGCTCGTCCGCGAGGTCTTCGAGAAGGCCGAGCAGGGCATGTGGGCCGACCGCAACGGTGGCTATACGCGTATCCTGAAGCTCGGTCCGCGCAAGGGCGACAATGCCCCCATGGCGATTCTCGAGCTCGTCGAGGAGGCTGTTACTCCGAAGGCCAAGGCTGATGACAAGCCCGCCAAGGGTAGCAAGAAGAAGCCTGCCGCCAAGAAGGCCGCTAAGTCCGAGGATAAGAAGGACGATATCGAGGAGTTCGCCGAGGGCGAGGCCGATCGTATCGACGCCGATGCCGAGACTGACGTTCGCGAGGATGCCGTCGAGGCCGAGAAGGCCGAGGACGAGGCTTCCATCGAAGAGGCTGCTCTCGAGAAGCAAGAGGCAGAGGTGGCAGAGACCGAAGCCGAGAACATCGAGAAGATCAAGGAAGAGGTCGCCGAGGAGGAGAAGGAGCTTATCGACGACGTCAATCCCGTTGCCGGTGACGAGGCCGCCTTTGAGGAGACCGTCGAGGAGTCGGAGAAGCACGAGGCTGAGTAACGGCCGGAGTGCGTATCGGGGGTAAAGATGGCACAGGCGCTTGCCTTTGGCACCTACATTCCCGGCACGAGCCCCATCCACGCTTTGAATGCGCAGGTCAAGATTATCTTGGCCTGCGTTTTTTCTATTGCCGTCTTCTTCGTCGAGAGTTGGCTGGGTTTGCTCATCGTTACGGCGTTCGTGACAACGCTCTACATGATGGCGCATGTCCCCGTCACCAAGGCGGCGCGCGGCCTTATCCCCATCATCTTCATTCTGGTGTTCACCATTGTCGTGCACGCATTCAGCATCAGTTTGGGTTCGGCAGCAGCGCCGGGGTTGAGTCAGGCGGGATCCTTGGGGCTCACGCAACAATGGGTGTTTTTTGGCAGCTTCGGCATCACGCTCGATGGTCTGGCACGGGGTCTCTTCTTCGCCTTGCGCATCGTGCTGCTCGTTCTCATCTGCTCGCTGCTTACCTTCACGTCATCGATGATGGAGCTCACCGATGCGATGCTCCGCATTTTCGGGCCTTTGAGGCGCTTTGGTGTGCCAGTCGATGACATCGCGATGATGATATCGATCGCCCTGCGTTTTATCCCCACGACAGCGCGCGAGGCACAGATGATTCAGCTTGCTCAGAAGGCGCGCTGCGCCGACTTCGATGACGGCAATCTCTTCGTGCGTCTTAAGGCATGGATACCCGTGTTCATTCCGCTTTTCGTGCGTCTTTTCAGACGGGCGGACGACCTGGCGGATGCCATGGATGCACGTTGCTATGCGGGCGGACGACGCACGCGCATGAATGTGACAACGCTTTCTGGGGCAGATATCGTGACGCTTGTCATTGGCATCGTTGCAATCGTTGCGCTCTGCGTGTTCTTGTGAGAGCGGTTAGTGGCGGGAACTGGGACAGGGGGACAGGTCATTTGTCCCACTGGGGT
>CABURF010000105.1 GCA_902493755.1 uncultured Coriobacteriia bacterium | reverse complement strand
ATGACCTTGACCAATACGAGACGATTGTCTCGCTTACGGGCTCGTGCATGAACGCCATCATCAACGATTACCCCACGGTGCTCGAGGATGTGGAGTATCTGCACAAGCTCGAGCGCATCAGACCGCGCATGTTCGAGTTCACCGATTTCATCGTCAATCAGCTGCATACGATCGATGTGGGCGCGAGCTTTCATCATAAGGTCACCTACCACAAGAGCTGTCATGTCACGCGCTTTCTCGGTATCGAAGAACAGCCTCTGCAACTGCTCAAGGCCGTCGAGGGGCTCGAGTACATCGAGATGGTGCATGCCGAGCGCTGTTGCGGCTTTGGCGGAACCTTCTCCTTCAAGGAGCCGGAGATTTCGGCGGAGATCGTCAAGGAGAAGTGCGCGACCATCATCGAGACAGGCGCCGATGTCGTATGCGGTGCCGACGTGCCCTGTCTCATGAACATCAAGGGCGCGCTTGCGCGTTTGCGCGCGCAGGGAGCGCTCGATCGTGATATCCACGTCATGCATATCGCGCAGATTTTGGATGCGAGGGAGTAACCATGGCGATTCTATATGACATCGAAGCGTCACTGCGCGAGCGCGCTGCCAAGTGTGTCGAGGATGACTTCAAGCATCAGGCAATCCAGACGGCACAGGAGACCTTCTATCAAAAGCGCGCTGCGCTCGTCGAGGCAGAGCCGGATTGGCAGGGCTTGCGTACGACGGCAGCGCGCATTCGCGATCATGTTGCCCAAAACCTCGACTATTATGTGAAGCAGTTCGCGCAAAACGCGAGTGACCATGGCGTGCACGTGCACTTCGCGACGACGGGTGCCCAGGCACTCTGGGAAGCACTCGACATCTTCGAAAACCATGGGGCGTTCAAGGCGGTCAAGTCCAAGAGCATGATGACCGAGGAAATCGGCCTCAACCACGTGCTCGAGGAGGCGGGTGTCGAGGTCATCGAGACCGATTGCGCCGAGAACATCCTGCAGACGGCGGGTGATATGCCCTCGCATATCGTCGTGCCCGCGCTGCACCACACGCGCGACGATATTGCCGAGCTCTATCGTAAGAAATGCGGCTATGACGGTGACAATGTCCCCGAGCATATCACGCATTTCCTTCGTGGGATGCTACGTCCGGAATTCCTCGACGCTCAGGTAGGCATACGCGGCTGCAATATGGCCGTGGCCGAGACCGGTTCGGTGACACTTGTCACCAACGAGGGCAATGGCCGCATGGTCGATAGCTATCCGCCGGTGCAGATCGTCTTCGTCGGCATCGATCGCATCGTTCCCACGCTCGAGTCCCTCGATATCTTCATGACGCTGCTCCCCAAGAGCGCGGTTGGCTCCAAGATGACGGCGTACTTCAGCGTAGATACCGGCGCACGATGTGATGGCGAGCTAGATGGACCGGCTGAGGTCCACTACATCATCATGGACAACGGGCGTCACGAGCTGCTCGATACCGAGTTCGAGCCCATGATGCGCTGCATCCGTTGCGGTGCCTGCCTCAACATCTGCCCCGTGTATCGTCATATCAGCGGGCACGGTTACGGCTCCATCTACCCAGGCCCCATGGGTCTTGTGCTTACGCCCGAACTCGTGGGCTACGACGATGCCAACGCCAAGGCGATGACATTCGCCTGCACGCTATGCGGTGCCTGCAGCGAGCATTGTCCGGTGCGCATTCCGATTCACGACCTCGTGCGTGACCATCGCATTGCGATTGTCGACGAGGGGAAGAACAACAAGATCGAGGTTCCCATTTTCAAGGCCATGCAGGCCATGTGGTCGAACAGTCCGCTGTACATGGCGCTCATGCGCCTCGGGCGTCCCGTCATGAACATCCTTGCGCGCGGCGGATTGTCGCTCGACGAGCGCAGTGCCTGGATTCCGGTGCTCGGCAGCTGGACCTCGTCACGTGACTTCGACGTCATCGCGCCGTATCGCTTCCGCACCTGGCTGGCCGAGCATAACGCCGCACGCGCCAAGGAGCGTGCGCAGGCGCGCGAGGACAAGGACCAGAAGGGCGGTGCATGATGGAGCGTGCGACACTCGAGAGCTTCCTGGCTCCCATCTCAAGGCAACTGGGACACGAGGACGTCCCGCAGCACGTCGAGCCCCTCGACTACGCAAAGAATCCTCCCGCGCGTCTCACCGACGGTCTCGACCATCCCCAACTCGTCGATATGTTTGTCGACGAGGCGCAGAAAGTACAAGTGGGCGTGCATCGTTGCAAGTCGACGGAGGTTGCCCAGGCGATTGTCGATATTATCAAGGCAGATGACGAGGCTGGCTCGGTCGTCTATGCAGATGACCACCGCATCGAGAAAATGCACATCCCCGCTGCACTCGAGAAGTGCGACGCAGTCACGGCCCTTACGCGTTGGGACGCAACGGCCGGTCGTGATGCCATGGTCGATGCATGCAATGTCGCACGCTACGGCATCACGTTTGCCCAGGGTGGCATCGCAGAGACCGCAACCATTGTCCAATCGTGCAGCGAGAAATGTGGCCGCTCCATCAGCCTGCTGCCGACCGTCCACATCGCCATCGTCAATGCGAGCGACGTAAAGGCGACAATGGGCGACTGGCTTGCGGTGCTTGACGAGAAGGGTGCCCCAGCGGGCGAGAACCTACCCTCGCAAGTCTGCTTCATCAGCGGTCCGTCAGCGACGGCGGACATCGAGCTCGTGCGCGTCGAGGGCGTTCACGGCCCGATGGCGGTTCACTACATCGTCATCGAGGGGCGCGGCCTGCATAGTCAGGACTAATGAGACAAGAGTGACCGGAGCAGTTTTGTCTTATTGCTGCTACTAAGATAAATAACTTGGGAGGCTAAGCGCAACGCGGGCATCTTGAGCAGATGGGCGAATCATGCAATGCGCCCTTGCGAGGACTGTTTGAGCGCGCGGTTTGTGCGCGCGAGTTCCGCAGCGGCATTGCATGATTCGCCCATCGGGTGCGAAAGCAAGCCCGCGTTGCGCTTAGCCGAACATCCCGCCACCCTTGAAGTTCAGGTCGCCGTTAAGGCCTGACTCGTCGGGAAGATCAGCCTCCTCATCGAGGAAGCCGACGATCTTGCGCACGGCGTATTTGAAGGCGCCGCCCGTAAAGCCGTGACCGACCTCTCCGATGAGCTCGAGGTCTGCATGCGGGTAGATGTTGACGGCGCGTACGGAATAGCCCGATGCGACGATGTCGTCACTCATGCCATGCAAGATAAGCACGGGACCGGCATATTTGACGATATGATCGTAAAAGTCGAAGTCATAGATTGCTTCGATGAAGGCACGCCCGACCTCGGCGTTGAAGATGCCAAAGGTCTCAGGAAACTTATCGCGATTGGGCCATGCGCGTCGCACATCACCGGGAATGCTGAAGGCGGGGTAAAGCAGAATAAGTCCCTTGATGAGGTTGCTCTTGCTTGCGGCGGCAAGTGCGGCGACGGCGCCACCCATGCTCATGCCAAAGAGGAAGACGTTATTGAGGTCGACGTAGCTGAGCTCCGCGAGCTCCGTATAGGCATCCTCCATATCCACCTGCTCGGTGAAGATGGTCATCTCGCTCGTGTCGCCACTTGACCTGGAGTTAGCTGCGCCACAGAAATCGAGGCAGTAGGCTGCATAGCCGCGTTTTGCGAACTCGCGTGCGTAGGCTTCGCAGGACTCGTTGTTGCCGCCGAAGCCGTGTGCGCAGATCACGAGCGGCACGCGCTTGCCATTCGCGGCTTCATCGGGAAGATAAATGCGGCCGAAGATGCTCTTCTCGTCATGCTCGAGAATCAGGTCCTCAACTTGGTAGTTACTCATTGTCTGCTCCCTTGCCGACGGTTGGGTAGTCCATGTCCTTGAATCGATCCGGCTCTCCCTGCTCGCCAACTTCGGTGGGATCACCATGCTCGGTAAACTCATCATAATCGATGGGGTCGGTTGGTGCGTCGAGTTCCGACTCGCTGATTGCGCCGTAGTCTTTGTTGCGATACACGTTCTTGTCGAGCAACCCGACAAAGTTCGCCATGACGGTCGTGACGACGGCATCGCCTGTGATGTTGATGGCGGTGCGACCCATGTCGAGGAGGCGGTCGATGCCCATAATCATCGCAACGCCCTCGGCGGGAAGCCCGATGGAATCGAAGACCATGGCGAGCATGATGGTACCCACGCCGGGTACGCCGGCCGTGCCAATGGAGGCGGTCACGGCCGTGAGTACGACGGTGACGAGTGCGGCGAACGTGAGGTCAATGCCAAATGCCTGGGCGATGAAGACGACGGCGGCGCCTTGCATGATGGCGGTACCGTCCATGTTGATGGTGGCACCCAGCGGGATGGTGAAGGAGGCGACGCGATTATCGACGCCCATCTTCTTCTCGAGTGTCTCCATGTTGAGCGGGATAGTGGCGTTACTCGAGCTCGTGGAGAACGCGAATGCCATGACTGGCCAGAACTTGTGCAGGAAGTGGAAGGGGTTGAGGCGCGTGCCGATGAAGAGGATGAGCATGTAAACGACGAGCAATTGCACGGCAAGTCCGAGGTACACGGTGCCGATGAACTTGACCATGGGCAGCACACCCGAGATGCCCAGATTGCAGAAGGTGCGCGTGATGAGACAGAAGATGCTGATGGGGGCGACGCGCAAGATGACGCCGATCATCTTCATCATGATTGCGTTGAACTGCGTGAAGAAGCGATTGACCGTGGCGACCTTCTTGCCAAGGCGTCCCAAGATGAAGCCGAGCATGAGGGCGAAGAAGATGATGGGAAGCATGTCGCCGTTGTTCATCGCCGTTACGACGTTCTTGGGGATGATGTTGATGAGCATGTCGGCGAAGGTCTGCTCGGTTGTTGTCACGGTTGGCTCGACGGCGACGACGGCTGCCATGTCAAGCCCCATGCCCGGCTTGCAGATTTCGGCAAGCATGATGGCGATGATGACGGCAAGCGCCGTGGTGAGCAAGTAGATTGCGATGGTACCGATGCCGACCTTGCCGAGCATCTTGGGGTCGCTCATGGATGCTGCACCGCAGACGATCGAGCAGAAGACGAGCGGGACGACGAGCATCTGCATGAGGCGCACAAACCATTGGCCACAGACATAGCAGATGCCCTCGATGAAGATGTC
>CABURF010000104.1 GCA_902493755.1 uncultured Coriobacteriia bacterium | reverse complement strand
TCCGCCGAGCCCGAGGTTGTTCACCTGCTGGCCATCGGAAAAACGCTTGGCGCCACCCTGCTCGGTCGCCCAGCCATCGAACGTGTAGCCGCTGCGGCTGTAGAGATTACGGGGCAGGCTATACACGGGGTCGCAGTAGTAGTTAATCGGCGACATGACACCAGACCCGCCGTTGGCATCGAACCGTACGCGATACGTGAGCTTCTCATCAGGATCGGTGACCTTGAGCTTCCAGCCGGCAAAAAGCTTCACGTCACTATTGACCGGTGTCGAAGACGTGTATTGGTTGCCTCCGTGGGGCGAGGTAAACCAACCGGTGAAATCGTAGCCATCACGAGTCACCATCGGTCCATCGCCAAGAGCGCTTCCCTTCTTCACGGAACGCTGTACCGCACCGGTCATGGTTCCACCGTTGCCGTCAAAGGTGACGACATATATCGTCGCGGAATCGTCAGGATCGGTACCAGGATTTTCCGAATTTCCGGGGTTGTTGGAGTCGCCGCTGGAGTTCCCGGAATCGCCTGAGCCGCTAGAGCCGTTGCCAGAGTTACCGGAATTGTTCCCGGTGTCCCCAGAGCCGGGACCCACGCCGTACCAGCCGATTCCCTCGTCCTGCCAACCGAAGGAAAGAAGCGTCTGGAACTCACCCCAGTCGGTCGTGTAGTGGTGGTTGTTGGCGTAAGCATTGGGATTGTAGGCACGGTACAGGGGCACGGCCTTATCGGGATCAGAAAGCCAACCGCCCTCCTCCCAGGTCCAGCCAGCATCCACGAGCATGTCGCGCTCATCGGGCGAGGTGGTGTAGTGATGCTCGCCAGCAAAGGGGTTGTAGAGTCGGTAGACCTGGATACCCCGGATGGGGGCCGTCCAGCCGATGCCCTCGTCATCCCAACCCGCGGCGATGACGCTATCACGCTCGACAGTCGAGGATGTGTAGAAATGTTCGCCGGAGTTGGGATTGTAGAGGCGGTACATGGCCTCGGTTTGATCGTCCGATGCCTGGACCCGCAGAGCGGCATCGGCATCCGGCAGCATCTCGGGCGCGGCAAACGCCGCCGTCGGCAACATGGCAAGCGCCAGCGCTGCGCTGAAGAAAACGGATAGTGCCTTTCTCATGTAGTGCTTCCCTTCACTCCAGTCAGGAGATTTCTCGACTCCGCTTCGCTCCGCTCGAAATGACAGAGGGAGCCCGCTTCGCTCCCAGCTACCCCACACCATACCAGCCGATGCCTTCATCAACCCAACCCAAATAGATCAGCCGTTGAAACTCGCCTGGATCGGCGGTGTAGTGATGGTTATTCGAGTAGGCATTGGGGTTGTAGGCACGGTATAGCGGGACGGCTTGATCGGGGTCGGAAAACCAGCCGCCTTCCTCCCAGACCCAGCCCACGGAAACCAGCATGTCGCGCTCCTCGACGGAGATGGTGTAATGATGCTCGCCCGCATAGGGGTTGTAGAGACGATAGACCTGGATACCATCATCAGGCGCGTTCCAACCAACGCCCTCGTCAATCCAACCGGCTGCGATGACGGCAGAGCGCTCCACATCGCTCGAGGTGTAGAAATGCTCGCCGGAGTTGGGATTGTAGAGACGGTACATGGTCTGAGGCTGCGCGGCGGGCGCATCGGGCTCCTCAGGTACATCGGGATCCTGCACTTCTGGCTGGTCAGGAGCATCTGGCTCCGATGGAGAATCTGGCGTCGGCGGCTCTTGCGGTGCGTCGGCAGCTACAATCTCGTAGGTAGCCCTCACCGTGCCGCCATAGTTGCCAAGACCACTTACCTCGATGACCTTGGTGCCCACACTCGTCATATCGTCATCGAGCCAGGACATCTGATAATCGCCCTCGCCTAGGACCTTGTTTCCGGACCTCACGGTCACGACAGGCTTCTTTTCCGTGCCATCGTAGGTGAACTGGGTGTAGTTCGGCGTTGCCGAAGTAATCGGCGCAGGGCCAATCTCGAAATAGACGGTTTTCGAGCCAGCGTAATCGCCAATGCCCGTCAAGATGATTCTCGCATCGCTTCCCGCATTGACGTTATTCGCATAACTGAGCGTGTAGTCGGTGCCCGCGACAAGACGCTTGCCACCAAGAGTGACCGTGGGATCCGGCTTTATCCTGTATCCCGTATAGGTCACGCTCGGAATATCCGACACGGCCGCATCGCCCAACGAAGACTTCACGCTCCATTCGTGCGAGACGCTCCTGCCGGACGGAAGCGTGGCGGTGATAGTGGCGTTGCCGGCTAATTTGGCAGTAACGGTACCATTTTGATCGACAGCGCAAACGTCCGGGTTCGAGCTCGTCCAGACGGCGTTGCCGGCATCGATGACGCAGTTGAAGCGGGTGCGGCCATCGTTGTTAATGCAATAGCGCATGTCGAAGGTCTCACCCGGAGCCAGCGAGGGTTTCAACTGCGGGTCGAGATTCGCATTAAGTGCCTGGTTGGTGCCGCAACAATCATAGTCAACCGTTATTTGGCGCGTCACATCGACCTTGCCGCTCTTGACGCTGCCCGTCGCCTCCGCAGAATCGAATGACTGCTGCCAGTAGAACACACCGCCCTGGTAGAAGCAGCCAATGCCAGTAGACTTGTAATCGGGGCTGATGATATTCTCGTAAGAGATCGAAACCCAACGGTCACTCGTGTCCTCCGTAATCAGAACGCCACTGGGCAGGCGATAATTTCCGGCAGCGATGGCGTCCTCCAGCTCGATGCCCTGGTCTTCCCACCGGTAAACCTGACGCGCGTCATAAAGCCAGGTCTGCATGACCGCAGCCGCGCTCTTCTGACCCGCTGCGACACTTTCGCCTCGAAAATACTCTTCGGAATCGTCTATGACGGGAAAGGCGGTGGACCATTCGCTGCCGTCTGGTCGTTTGTTGAATTCGTAAGACTCGCTGTGCTCGTCATAGCCGTAGTACACCGAAACCTCGGCTGCGCGCAGCATGGCGGTCTCCATCAGCTCCGCATCGAATTGGAGGGGCGCGAGGCCGAGGTCGGCGCGCTCCTTGTTGACAAAGGCAAGGGCCTCGTGGGCCATGTCGTAATGCTCGGTGCCGCTGATGGTCAGGGTATCCTGGTTTGCCGCTGCTTGCGGAGTCGTGGCGAAAGCGGCTGCCATGGGGACAAGCATCGCCACCAGTGCAATTGCCAGTGCCTTGCTCGCGAATCTCTTCATCATCGCGCTCGTCCTTTCCGTGGGCGGGTACGCGTCAGCTAGGTGCGTTCATGATACGACCTCGCTGCTTGGTTTGGGCTGTGCAGACCTAGGCGAGGATTGCATGCGGCCGATTTGGTGCCGCGTAGACCCAGGCGGCGGGCGACGAGACGAAAACGCATGATTGTGGCGCATCCGAGCGCCAACGATGACGAGAATCTACGGCTGTGGCTCCGCAATGTGCCCCAAGCGAAAGGTTTCGTCAGAATCTGACGAGAGTGTGCGGTTGTGGCACAAAGCACGTACCACAACCGCAATTTTCTGCCAGAGGGCCAGATGGCCAGGTCACGTGCAAACGACGCATCGGTGGGACAAATGACCTGTCCATTTGTCCCACTTACGCTATCGATATTATCCCACGCCGTACCAGCCGATGTCCTCACCGCGCCAGCCAATCGAAATCAGCTGCTCGTGCTCCTCGAGGCTGGTCGTGTAGTTGTGCGAGCCGGAGTTGTTGAAAGGCGCCGTCGGATCGACATTGGGATTGAACTGGCGGTACAACGGCACGCGCTTCTGGTCATCGGAGTACCACGCGATGCCCGCGGCGTTGTCACCCTCGAGCGTCCAACCGACGTCGATGAGATGGTCACGCTCGACGGTGCTCGTCGTATAGTGATGGTCAGTGCCCGAGTACAGACGGTAGACCGGCGTGTCGGACTCCACGGGTGCCGTCCAGCCGATGCCCTCGTCGTTCCAGCCGGCAGCTATCGTGGCGTCGCGCTCGACCTCGCTGGCCGTGTAGAAGTGCTCGCCGGAGTTGGGATTGTAGAGGCGGAACATCACCTCATAGGTATCCGGATCGGCAACGGGAGTCGTCACCTTGGTATAGCTGTCGGTCGTGTCATTGCGCTGCGTGGCAAGATCGGCCGCCGTAAAGGTGTAACCGAGCGCAGCGGACAGCCAGTTACCGCCGGGAAGCTCGGTCAGCACCTCTTCCTTGGCGCCCTTGAAGCTGAAGCTCGAGCCGAGTCTTACCTCCTTGAGCATCGTGCAGTACTCGAACATGCCGCTCATGTTCGTCGCACGCCAGGTGTTGAAACTCGAGAGGTCGAGCGTGGTAAGCGAAGAGCATCCGGCAAACATGCCACTCATGGACGAGACGTTGGCGGTGTTGAAACCCGCAAGGTTAATCGATTCGAGCGCACGACAGCTATTGAACATGGAGTTCATGACCTCCACGCGAACGGTGTTGAGACCCGTCAGGTCAAGCTGCTTGAGCGCCGTACAGGAATAGAACATATTGGCCATGTTCGTGGCATTGGTGCTATCGAGACCGGAAAGGTCCACGGAAGCGAGGTTGGGACAACGCGAGAAGATGCCGACAAGACCACCATTTGCCCTGACGCCGGACTTGATGGTGACCGACTTGATCGCATCGCGATGGGCAAGCCAAGGAGCGTCATCGAGCGTATAATCGTCGAGCGTGCCATTGGCGCCATCTGAGGGCGCAATAACAAGCGCGCCGTCAGCGTCAATGGTCCAGGAACAGGTATTGCTCGTGCCGCTTGCGATATCCGCCGCCCGTGCCGGACTGGCCAAGGCAGCGGCTGGCATAAAAGCAAGGGCCAGCACAAGGGCAAGGGCCATGGTCGCGAGTCGTCTGGGCAATGCTTGCACGTTCATCGATTTCCTCTCTTTCATGGGAATGTGACAAATGACCTGTCCACTTGTCACATTGTCCACTGTCACACCGTCCCCACTCTTTACTTCCCGAGGCCGTACCAGCCGACTTGCTCGTCTCGCCAGCCGATGCCCAGCAAGATATCACGCTCGCCGGCCTCTGTCGTGTAGTGGTGGTTATTGGCGTAGGCATTGGGGTTGTAGAGGCGGTACAGCGGAGTCTTGCCGCCGGTCTGCCAACCGATGCCCTCGTCGTTCCAACCTGCAGCCACGAGCGCATCGCGCTCGCCCGCACTTGGCGTGTAATGATGCTCGCCGGCATAGGGGTTGTAGAGGCGGTAGACC
>CABURF010000103.1 GCA_902493755.1 uncultured Coriobacteriia bacterium | reverse complement strand
CGAACGCACAGGTCGTAGATGCGCCCAAGAAGGGTAACCGCGTCGTAATCGGCTCGACGGTTACGCTGACCGACGATAACGGCAAGGAACGCCTCTTCACCATCGTCGGTGGCGCCGAGGCCGATAGTGCCCAGGGCAAGATCTCGAACGAGTCCCCCGTGGGTGCCGCCGTACTCGGTCACAAGAAGGGCGATGTCATCGAATACGAGGGCCCGACTGGCCGCAAGATGAAGTTCACGCTCACGAAGGTCGGCCACTAATCATGTCCGACGCATCAGAGGAGATCATCGACGATCCGGTAGAGGTTCGTCGTAACAAGCGTCAGGCGCTCATCGATGCCGGGCGCGATCCATACGGCCACGCCTTTGCAAGCTCGCATACGGTCGAGCAGCTTGACGAGCAGTATGCTCATCTCGAAGACGGTCAAGATACCGAAGATGAAGTCGCCATTGCCGGCCGCGTCATGGCCAAGCGCGCGCAGGGTAAGGTTGCCTTTCTCGAGCTTATGGATCACACGGGCACCGTCCAGCTCTTTTGCCGCATCAACACCCTGGGCGAAGATGCCTTCGAAGAGCTGAAAGACCTTGATGTGGGCGATTGGATCGCCGTGCATGGCACCATGATGCGCACGCGTCGCGGTCAGCTATCCGTGGCCGTTTCCTCGTTTGAGCTCATGTCCAAGAGCCTGCGTCCGCTTCCCGAGAAATTTCACGGTTTGCAAGATAAGGAGACGCGCTATCGTCAGCGCTATGTCGACCTGGTCGTGAACCCCGAGGTTCGTGAGACGTTCAAGAAGCGCTCGCGCATCATCTCCGCCATTCGTCGCTTCATGGAGGGCGAGGGGTACTACGAGGTCGAGACACCGTTCTTGAATCCGATTATCGGTGGCGCGAATGCAAAGCCTTTCATCACCCATTTCAATGCGCTCGATCGCGACTACTATCTGCGTATTGCCACGGAGCTTCCTCTGAAGCGCCTGCTGGTGGGCGGTTTCCCCAAGGTGTTCGAGCTGGGGCGCATCTTCCGCAACGAGGGCATGGATCCCTATCACAATCCCGAGTTCACCACGATGGAGGCCTACGAGGCATTCGGTGACCTTGAGTCCATGATGGATCTGGCCGAAGGCTGCTTCAAGGCTGCGGCCGAGGCTGCCTGCGGTACGCTGCAGATTGAGTATCAGGGTACACCCATCGACTTGTCGGGCGATTGGCGCCGCGCGACCATGATGGAGCTGGCTAGCGAGCATGCGGGCGAGGATGTCTCCTTCGACCGTACGCGCGAAGAGCTCGTGGCCATCCTGGAGAAGAACGGCGGTCATGCCGAAGCCGCTTGGGGCAAGGGCAAGCTTATAGCCGAGATCTTCGAGGCCGTCGCCGAGGAAAAGATCATCCAGCCCACGTTCGTCATCGATCATCCGCTCGAGATTTCTCCGCTCGCGAAGAAGCATCCGGACAATCCGGAGCTCACGCAGCGCTTCGAGCTGTTTATCTTGGGCCACGAATACGCCAATGCCTTTACCGAGCTCAACGACCCGGTCGATCAGGCCGAGCGCTTCATGGAGCAGGTCAAGGCGAAGGACATGGGCGACGACGAGGCCATGGGCTTTGACGCGGATTACATTCGCGCACTCGAGTACGGCATGCCTCCGGCTGGTGGCATCGGCATCGGCATCGACAGGCTCACCATGCTGCTCACCGATGCGCCCACCATCCGCGATGTGCTGCTATTCCCCCACATGAGGGATGAGGCATAAAGGAGGCACCATGAAGCTCGATAACATGATTCTGTACGTTAAGCCGGGGTGCCCGTTTTGCCATCGTGTCCTCGACTTCATGGCAGCCAACGATATCCAGATCGAGACGGTTGATTCCACCGACCCGCAGCGTCGTCAGGAGCTGCTCGACATGAATGGCACGACGCAGTCGCCCTGCCTGGTCATCGACGGTAAGCCCATGCTCGAGTCTGCCGACATCATCGCCTATCTAAAAGAACTACTCTAGGTATCCTGTCATTTCGACTGGAGGCGCACGGCGCATTCCCTGTCATTTCGAGCGAAGCCGCCGATAGGCGGCGCAGTCGAGAAATCTCGCCCTTTGCTTCTCCGCTCCGGCACTTCGTTCGCTTCGCCCGAAATGACAATGGGAGGCCCTGCGGCAATGGCCGCCCGCATGTCGCTGGCGTGTTGGGCAGTCGTCATCGTCTTGTCATCGCTATTCTTGGCGGCATGTCTATACTGGGAAGACCACCGCTCTCTTTTCGAGGAGGCTTTCCGCGTATGTTTGAGAAATTCACTGATAAGGCCCGTCGCGTTCTTGTCCTCGCGCAAGAGGAAGCACGCGAGCTGGAGCAGTCCTATGTGGGCACCGAGCATTTGCTTCTCGGCCTGATTCGCGAAGGCGAGGGTATTGCAGCCCGCGCCTTGCATCAACTTAATGTTACGTACGACGAGGTCATCAGCCAGATCAAGGAGATTACCGAGCAGGATTCTCCTGCGGCTGCGGGTCACATCCCGTTCACGCCGCGGGCCAAGCGTGTGCTCGAGGGCGCGCTGCGCGAGACTCTGCAGCTCGGTCAGAACTACATCTCGACCGAGCATCTGCTGCTTGGCATCATCCGCGAGGGCAATGGCGTCGCTATGCAGGTCCTTGCGAATATCGGTATCGAGGGCAACCAAGTCCGCGAGGCAGTCTCCGAGCTCATCAACAGCGCCCCCACGCCTGTGCCGTATGCCCCGATGGGCGCGCAGCAGCCGGGCGGACGCCCAAACCAGGGCTCCGCGCTCGACGAGTTCGGCACCGATCTCACCAAGCTCGCCGCGCAAGACGGGCTCGATCCGGTCATCGGCCGCGAGCGCGAGATTGATCGCGTCGAGCAAATCCTCTCACGCCGCACCAAGAATAACCCGCTGCTCATCGGCGAGCCCGGCGTTGGCAAGACCGCTGTCGCCGAGGGCCTGGCCCAGCTTATCGCAGATGGTCAGGTACCCGATGTGCTCCGTAACAAGCGTCTTGTGACGCTCGACGTCTCGGCGCTCGTCGCCGGCTCCAAGTATCGTGGCGAGTTCGAGGATCGCCTCAAGAGCGTCGTCAAGGAGGTTAAGGACGACGGCAACATCATCCTGTTCATCGACGAGATGCACACGCTCATCGGCGCTGGCAGCGCTGAGGGCTCCATCGACGCCGCCGCCATTCTCAAGCCGCCGCTATCACGTGGCGAAATCCAGGTGATTGGCGCGACGACCACCGATGAGTATCGCAAGCATGTCGAGAAGGATTCGGCGCTTTCGCGTCGCTTCCAGACGGTCATGGTCGAGGAACCAACCATCGAACAGTCCATCGAGATTCTCAACGGCCTCAAGGACCACTACGAGGCACATCACCGTGTGCATTTCACCGATGAGGCCATCGAGGCGGCTGTCACGCTCTCCAACCGCTACGTGCAGGATCGCTTCTTGCCGGATAAGGCCATTGACCTCATTGACGAGGCGGGTGCGCGCATGCGCATCAGCAACATGTCGGTTCCCGAGGACGTCGCCAAGGTCTCCGATAGGCTCAAGAAGCTCCGTGCGCAGAAGGAAGAGGAGGTCAGGCACCAGAACTTCGAGGCTGCCGCTCACCTGCGCGATAAGGAGAAGGAGCTGATCCGCGAACGTGCCGAGCTCGAGGAGAAGTGGCGCGAGGAGGCGGCGCTCAACGTCGCGACCGTCGATACCGACCAGATTGCCGATGTCGTCTCGCTTGCGACGGGCGTTCCCGTCTCGAGTCTTACCGAGGCCGAAACCGCGCGCCTGCTCCGCATGGAAGACGCGCTGCACGAGCGCGTTATCGGCCAGAACGAGGCGGTCACGGCGCTTTCGAAGTCGATTCGCCGTAGCCGTGCCGGTCTCAAAGACCCGCGTCGTCCCATGGGCTCCTTCATCTTCCTCGGACCTTCGGGCGTGGGCAAGACCGAGCTTTCCAAGGCACTTGCCGAGTTTCTCTTTGGCACCGAAGATGCGCTGCTCAACTTCGACATGTCGGAGTACATGGAGAAGCACACGGTCAGTCGCCTTATCGGTTCGCCTCCGGGCTACGTTGGCTATGACGAGGGCGGTCAGCTCACCAAGGCCGTGCGTCAGAAGCCGTATTCGGTCGTGCTTTTCGATGAGATCGAGAAAGCGCACCCGGACGTCTTCAACGTGTTGCTCCAGATTCTCGAGGAGGGCCATCTCACCGACGGGCAGGGTCGTAAGGTCGACTTCCGCAACACTATCATCATCATGACGAGCAATGTCGGCGCCCGCGAGATTACGCGCGAGAATCCGCTTGGTTTCTCGACCACAAACTCGGGCGGCCTGTCCGATAAGGAGATTCACGACTCGGTCATGGCTGAGCTCAAGAAGCTCTTCCGCCCCGAGTTCCTCAACCGCATCGACGAGACGATCGTGTTCCAGTCGCTCACGAGCGAGGACATCGAGCAGATCATCGACCTCATGGTTGACGATCTGCGTCAGCGCCTGATTGTCCAGGGCATGAGCATCGAGCTCACCGAGGCTGCCAAGAAGCACATCGCCGAGAAGGGTACCGATACCGCCTTTGGCGCACGCCCGCTGCGTCGTGCCATCCAGCGCCTTATCGAGGATCCGCTCTCCGAGGAGGTGCTCGAGGGCAAGTGGGGCGAGGGCTCGATCATCCTCGTCGATTACGTGGGAGACGAGCTTGTCTTTGCACCAGGCGAAGGCGAGGTACCCAAGCTCAAGGCACGTAAGACGCTTGCGCTTGAAAGCGCAGGTCCGGGAAGCTCGCTTCCTCCGGCAAGGGGTAGCGCGGAGGCAGCCGAGTAATCAGAAAGCGGGGCGGAAATGCACTTCCGCCCCGCTTTGTTATTCCGGGCGAGATCTCTCCATTCCGCGGCCTTACGGCCGCTCCAGTCGAGATGGCACGAAGGATGCCGGCTCGCCTTTGGTTGAAATGACAATTAGGTTTTATAGCGTGTTATGATTGACCTATCGTTAGTAGTGGGGGAGGGAGCTTCATGGGTGTCATTCAGAGCATGGACGACGTCATGGAGATGGTCGCCCCTGGTACTGACCTGCGCATTGCGCTCGACATGATTCTCTCCGCCGACAATGGCGCCCTCATCTGCATCGGTGATCTTGCTGCCGTTCTCGCGCTGAGCGATGGTGGTTTCGAGATTGACGTTGCCTTTACCCCTA
>CABURF010000102.1 GCA_902493755.1 uncultured Coriobacteriia bacterium | reverse complement strand
CCGATCTTGTTCCTTGGCATGCTCGTCGTATAGCTCACGAGAAGGCCAAGGAACACGAATTCCATGATGGTCAACACATTGCCTGCAGCGGTGTCAAACGAATTGAAATCAAAGAGACCAAACTGCTGGCCTAGCAGATACGCGGCACTCGCGAGGATGGCCGCCAAGGCACTCTGGTAGATGTTGTATGAGACGGATATGAGGATGACGTAGATCATCATCCAGTTGACTTGGGAAAGAAGGGCGTTAGAGCCGCTGAAGTAATCTATGGCGAAGAACGCCGCGAATATGAGCAGGTTCTCGATGAGCTGGCGCAACGTTTTGGGGACGATTGGCTTCTTCTCGTCTTGCGTTTTATCGGAGGATCTGTCGAAGACAATCTCGCCATCCGCCAGCTGTCTTGCGAGGTCGTGGAAATCTTTCCAACCCAACTCCTCGCGAATGAGGTCGCTGCTCGCAATGGTTATGCAGGCGGGATTTTCCCATGTGATGGAGGAAGGCTTCACATGCTGCTGCTGGCAGATAAGAGTGCAGAGCAAATCTGCGTTGAGCTCACGGCTTCCGCAAACGTTGAGTACTGGATGACTTGTATCCTCTAGTACGCGCTTGACGGCATCGGCGAGGTCAGCAACATGAAGCGGTTGAGAGCACCCCCCCCCTCATCCTTCCTTTTCCAAGAACAGCCGCGGAGAAACTCCTGCTCAGGAAGTCCTTGCCATCTATGGTTGGGCAATCACCGTAGAGTTGCGATGCACGCAACGTTGTTGCTTCCATGTTGGGATGCTGTCGATACAGGTCGAGGAGCTGCTCCTCGCGGGCGAACTGCATACCGCGTTCGCTCACGGGAGTGCATGGCGCCTGCTCGCTTGCCGCTTTCTCGGTGTCCCCGTACACCTCCGTCGAGGAGAGCAGGACCACCTTGACGCCCGAAAGCGCCGCAGCTGCCCGCAGCGTCGAGGCGAGAAGCGCAATGTCTGCATCCGACTCGTTGGGAAGAGGAGCTACGTCAAGATAATGATTTCCGGCAAAGACGACACAATCGGGGGCGATGGATTGCAGGAGGTCCTGGAACGTCTCGCCTTTCTTCGGGGTTCGATAAAAACGATGCCTTGACAGACTCCTCCTTTTGGGAAGAGCCTTGTCCGATACAAGATAGACGTCGTGTCCCTCTTGCACCAGACGCTCTACAAGCGTCTCGGCCAATATGTCATTCGATCCTATGTAGGCAATCTTCATAAGTGCTCTTACGCTTTCTGACAGTGCGCGTATCGTGTTGCCAATGCGACAGTCGTTCGCGCATCAGAATCAGTCTCTGAGATCGACGAGCAATTCTACTGCATTTCTGGAGCGAATTCTCTCTTCACGTAATACTTTACCGCGTGTGCCGCAAGACGCAAGGCCAACACCCACGACAACTTTTCATGAGAAAATTCGAATACTCAAGATTGTCCCTTGCTCGTGACGCAGCGTAACGTTGTAGAACTCGGTTCAGGGAGGTGAATCCATGACCGAAGACAACACCTACACGACCGGAGAGTTGGCCGATGCATGCGGAACCACCGTGCGCACCGTGCAGTACTACGATCAAAAGGGCCTGCTCGTCCCTTCGGGGTACTCCGAGGGCGGCAGGCGCATGTACGCCGATGGCGATACGGAACGTCTGCGCTTCATCCTCATGCTGAAGACGCTCGGACTCAAGCTCTCGCAGATCAGGGGAATCCTCGAGAGTCCAAACCGCGGAGCGATTCTCGAGACGCTCCTCGAGGAGCGCGCATCCCAACTCAAGGATGAGATCGCGCGAAGCACAACGATGCTCGATGGCATCAAGATCATGCAATCCGACCTCGAGCTCTGCGGCCACATCACCATGACATCGCAAACGGCCATGGATACGAGAATGAACGACGAGAGAGCACGGAAGCGCCAGTGGATCACCATGATCATCGTGGCATCTGCATGGACGTCGCATGGATTGGCACGCTGATATACGGCATCGTGTCCGGCGTCTGGTGGCCATTCCCGGTTGCCTTGACGTTCGTCACCGCGGCAGGACTATGGCAGGTCTTTCACTACGGTGCCCATGCGACCCATCTCTGCCCTGCCTGCAAGGCGGAGTTTCGTCCACGGAGCGCTCAACGGATGCTCTGCCGGCCCCCTCATGTTCATGACCGGTACGGCCGACCCCTTCATCGGACCTGCTCCCACGGGCATCGTCGGCGGAATCGGCTTCGTTATCGTAGCCGTGCTCTGCCACGTCTCGCTCAAGAAGAGGCAGAAGGAATGACGTTTCCGACACGGGATGACCGTTAGCCCTGCAGCTCTTCTTCGAGCAGACGGCGACGCTTGATGGCATCGTTGATGGTAAGAGCGATGGCGACAAAGCCGACGATGAAGCCCATGAAGAAGAACACCACGCCGATGGCAAGGTCACCGAACCATGCGACGTTTTCGATCCCGACGATCTGGATTTCCGCCAGAATGCGCATGCCACACGTCAAAACCCCAAGGACCGCCCCGCAGAACAGCGCAAAGCTGGCAACGTAATCCCAGGGAATGCGATCCACCTCGGCATAGCGCTTGTAGCTCGAAAACGCCCCGCTGCGAATCTGCATGCCCACTGACGCAAAGCCCGCGGCAAGGATCGTCAGTATCAGCAGAAGGTCAACGGGAACGACAGACGCGCCAAGGGGCGTGAGCACGGGGTTGTCCGTGGTATCTGCAACCTGGTTCACCATGATCCAGTAGTACAGGCTCACGGTCGACCCCACGAGCAAGATATAGGATGCGACCTTCATCGACTTGTTTTCCTCGGCCTCGAGGCGCTCGTCCTTCGGTCCCATGAATTCGTTCCATTTTCGAATCAAGTACATCGTTACTCTCCCGCTTCCCAGAACAGTTCGTCCAGTGTCTTGCCGAGCGTTTTGCATATCGCCGTGCAGAGCCTGAGGCTGGGATTATAGCGACCGGCCTCGATGAGCCCGATGGTCTGGCGCGTGGCACCGACCGCATCCGCAAGCTCCTGCTGCGAAAGACCGCGATCAGTGCGTGCCGCCCGCATGCGCTCGTTCTTTTCGTCTTCCAATTGGATTCCTTTGCTTCGTCTTCGTTAATGCAATATATATCGTACATGCAAAATATATATTGCACAATACAGGCCCTCGTGTCAACAGAAGAAGACGACTTGCAAAAAAAAGGAGCGTCCCCCTACGGAACGCCCCCCCCTTGTGCCCAATATGATACGGCGCTTATTCTTTGTTACGGCTGGTATCCCAGTCTACGTAGCAGACATGCGTCTCGAGGTACTCCTCGACGCCCAGCTCGCCGTCCTCGCCGCCGATACCCGACTGGCGCACACCCTGATGGAAGCCCTGGAACGCCTCGAAATGCTCGCGATTGACGTAGGTCTCGCCGAACTTGATCTCGTTCATGGCGCGCATGACCGTGTCGTAGTCGGTCGTGTAGATGGAGCTCGTGAGGCCGTAGACGCTGTCGTTGGCCATCTCGATGGCCTCGTCAAGCGTCTTGAACGTGGTGATGGGCAGTACCGGCCCGAAGATCTCCTCGCGCATGATGCGCATGTCATGCGTGCAACCGGTGATGACGGTGGGTTCGTAGAAGAAGCCCTTGCCATCGACCTGTGCCTTATGACCACCGCAGGCGACCGTGGCCCCCTCGGCGATGGCGGACTGCACCATTTCGTCGACGTGCTCCTGCTGGGCCTTGTTGACCATGGAACCCATGTCGAAGTCACCGGCGAGCGCTGGTCCGTAGGTCAGGGTCTTCATCTTCTCGATGACCTTCTTCGTGAACTCCTCGGCAATGCCCTCCTGCACGTAGACGCGCTCGGCTGCATTGCACACCTGACCGGTGTTGATGACGCGTGAGGCGACAACGTAGTCGACCGTCTCGTCGAGCTTGCAGTCGTTCATGACGATGACCGGCGCCTTGCCGCCCAACTCAAGCGAGACCTTGGTGACGTTATCGGCAGCGGCCTTCATGATCTTCTTGCCGACCTCCGTCGAACCGGTGATGGTGACGATGGAGATCTTGGGATTAGAGGCAAGGGCATTGCCCGTAAGCGCGCCGGAACCCGTGATGACATTGATGACGCCCTTGGGGAGTGATGACTTCTCGACGAGCTTGGCAAACTCGTATGCGCCGTTGGGGCAATCAGAGGATGCCTTGAGCACGACGGTGCAGCCGGCAATGAGCGCCGGGGCGACCTTGCGGCCAATGAGGAACAGCGGGAAGTTCCACGGCATGATCTGGCCAGCGACGCCGATGGGCATCTTGTAGAGGAAGATGTTCTCATTGGGACGATCGGACGGGATGATCTGGCCCTTGAGATGACGGGCCTGGGCGGCCATGTACTGCAGATAAGCAGGCAACCATCCGGCTTCGTCCATGGCTTGGGAAAGCGGCTTGCCCATTTCCTCGGAGGTGGTTCGAGCCATGAGCTCCTGGTTCTCCTGCAGAAGCTCGACGAGCTCCATCAAGTATCCGGCACGCTCGATGGCGGGCACCTTCTCCCAGGACTTCTGCGCCTCATAGGCGGCATCGACAGCCGCCTCGACATCGGCCTCCGTCGCCATGGGGAAACGCGAGATTACCTCCTCGGTCGCCGGATTGATGTTGTCGCGCATCTCGCGATCACCGTTGTCGAGGAACTCACCGTTGATGAAAAGCTGGACTTCTTTCATTCAAATCCTCCTTTGACTTGAATGTAGGTGCGCATGCACCCGGTTTCATGAAGACGACCCCCGCCTGGAAGCCGCTTGACCTTGGAGATAATTATACTCTCGTCCGAAGTATCCTTAGGGATGAAATGCGGCATGCACCGAAAGCACATGTCTTGGGTCACGCGAATTTTGCGATGGCTCAGAACATGCACATGCCCCACCGTATGCGGTGACATTTTCCAACCAATCGTTCCGAATTCCCCGTCCTGCGCATATCAAAGTAGTAGTATGTGTGACCGTAGACGCAAATGGTGCAAGCGGAGGTCATCATGACCGTGTTCCATCGCATTACCGAAGGCAAGCTCGGATCCCACGAAGGGTGCGTTATCGAGGATGAGGTTTCGCAGGAGTTTCTCGACCGCATACCAGGGAGTCTGTTCCGCTATCGCGCAGACGACGAGGGCACCATCGATTACGTGAGCCATGATGTCCTAAACATGTTCGGCTGCAAGACCTACGACGAGTTCTG